>JAQUNE010000028.1 GCA_028717765.1 Candidatus Omnitrophota bacterium
CAGTTTTAAAATGCGGAGAGATGAATCTTAAGGTAATGGAACTTTTAGACAAAGCGCAGACGCAAACCTTCGGAAACCCCGTGCCAACCGAGGTAGATACCGGCACAAGAAAAGGCCCAGGCATTTTAGTAACTGGGCATGATCTGCTGGATCTTCTTGAGCTTTTGAAACAAACCGAAGGCAAAGGGATCAATATTTATACGCACGGAGAAATGTTGCCTGCGCATGCTTATCCAGAATTAAAAAAGTTTAAACATCTGGCTGGTAATTATGGCGGTGCCTGGCAGGAACAGAAAAAAGAATTTAATGCCTTTAGCGGCGCAATTTTGGTGACCACTAATTGTGTGCAGATCCCCCCGCCAAATTCCTATTTAGACCGCCTGTTTACAACAGGTGTTGCAGGAGTCACCGGGGCAATTCATGTTGAGAGAAAAGATTTCTCTCATCTGATTGAAAAAGCTCTTTCTTTGCCACAGCTTCCGCAAGCCCCGGGCAAGAAGATCCTTACCGGATTTCATCATACGGTAATTCTTGGATTAGCAGACAAAATTGTCGGCGCAGTGAAAGCTGGTAAGATCAAGCGTTTCTTTCTTATCGGCGGCTGTGACGGAGCAAAGCCTGGAAGAAATTATTATACTGAATTTGCCGAACGCGTACCAAAAGACTGCGTTATTTTAACGCTGGCCTGCGGAAAATACCGCTTTAATAAGCTAGACTTTGGTTCTATTGACGGCATTCCAAGGCTGATCGATATCGGACAGTGTAATAATGCCTATTCTGCGATTCAAGTCGCTCTTGCTTTGGCAAAGGTATTTAATTGCGGGGTAAATGATTTGCCGCTTTCATTTATTCTTTCCTGGTATGAGCAAAAGGCTGTGGCGATTTTATTGACATTGCTATATCTGGGAATAAAAGGGATGCGTATTGGCCCGACACCCCCGGCATTTATAACTCCTAACGTATTTAAAATCATTCAGGGGCAATATGACCTGAAACTGATTACAACCCCGGAGAAGGATTTAGCGGATATTTTGAACTCAAAATAACCCCGAAAGATTTCTTCTTTTCCTAAATAATAAGATGTATAATATTCTTTATCCTAGGGCGAGAAGATGGGCCGGAGGGGCAAAATGTCTCGTAAAATATTAATTGTTGATGATGATGCGGATTTTCGCGAGGAATTCTGCGATTACCTGCAAGATTATGAGGTGGTTGAAGCTTCGAATGGGATAGAAGCGTTGAAATTGCTTAAAAGGGCAAATGAGATTAGCCTGGTCATCCTAGATATTATGATGCCGGGAGTAAGTGGCCTGGATGTTTTAAGCGAAATCAAGAAAACCGATCCCGAATTAAAAATTATTATTCTTACCGGCCACAGCTCTAAAGACGTGGCAATCGAAGCCTTAAAAGCCCACGCCGACGATTTTATCGAAAAGCCTTTAAATCCGGAAAAAATAAATGAGATTATTGAAGGCGTGTTAGCGGATAAGCGCGGATCTTTCGCAGATATGAATATCAGTAGTATAGAAAGTAAGATTCAGAAAGCCAAAGATTTCACGGAAAATAACTGTTTCAAAAAGATTACCCTCAAAGAAGTCTCCCAATCAGTATATTTAAGCCCAAAATATTTTAGTAGGATTTTTAAAAAATATACCGGCACAGGGTTTAGTGATTATAAGCTTAAGATCAAGGTCAAAAAAGCAAAAGAGCTTCTGGGAAAACCAGGGTATAACATTAATCAGATTTCAGAAAGATTAGGTTATGAAAACGCAGAATCCTTTATTCGGCAATTCAAAAAGATTACCTCAGTCACCCCCACAGAATACCGAAAAAAATATTTAAAAAAGAGAAAATCCCAGAAAAGAAAAAAATAATAGGTATTTCTTTACCTAAACTTACCTTTGGAGTAGGCACCCAAACCAATTTGATGGTTTGGTGCCACGCTTTCTGCGTGGAAGAAAGTCAAAAAAAAGAGGAAATCGCTAATTTACTTTTATATAGGTTGGGTTATTATATAGTCAAAGATTAATAATATAGAGGAAGAATAAGAGAGGAGGCAAAAATGTGTGAAGTGTGTGGGTGTTCTCCTTGTAAGAAATGTGGCAAGCCCATTGAAAAGGGGAAATGTAGCGGTTGCCAGAAAAAAGCCAGCGAGTGTACTTGTAAGAAATAAATTTTCCAAGGCAGGCCGCTTCTTGAAATTATGATTAGTGGCCTGCCTAGATTTTTGTATACGGAGAAGAAAATGTCGAATAAGAAGGTGATGATTATAGACGATAATCAGGAATTCTTGGAGGAGCTCAAGGAGGCACTGCGTTTAAGCGGCTATGATACAGTCGCCTTAAACGATCCTCTTTCTGCCAGAGATATTGCGATTTTAGAAAAACCGGATATCGTTCTTTTGGACTTGAAGATGCCGGGGAAAAGCGGATTTCAGGTTGCTGATGAAATCAGGCATTTTTCAGAGTTAGTCCAGGTGCCGATTATTGCAATGACCGGTTTTTTTAAAGAGGGCTATGGCCCGCTTTTAAATCTTTGCGGAATAAAAAAGTGCCTGAAGAAGCCTTTTAATCCTTTGGATATCATTGCGGAAATAGAAGAAGTTTTGACGAAAAAGCAGTAACCTGTTGCCAATGAATTTTGTTTATGTGATAATGTAGTTAGTCTAGATAACGGAGTTTAGCGATGAAAGAGCTCAAAGCAAAGCTAAGACAAATAATTCAAAGGACGGATACGGTAAAGAGCTTTAGGTTCAGTTTAGCGGGACAGGTTTCCTTTTTACCGGGGCAGTTTTTACAGCTCGTCTTCGATCCGGAGAACCGGCAGAATAAGGAATTGAATAAATATCTTTCTTTGTCTTCTTCCCCTACAAAAGAATATATCGAAGTGACTAAAAGAATAAGTAATTCTGCTTTTTCGCAGCGGCTTAATAATCTCAAAATTAATGATGAGGTTTTAGTAAAGATTCCCCTAGGGGAATGTGTTTTTAAAGAAGAATATAAAAGGATAGGATTTTTAATCGGGGGCATAGGTATTACTCCGGTAATTTCGATTATTGAATATATTAACGATAAGAAGCTAGATACCGACGTCTACCTTTTTTATTCCAACCGTACTGAAGAGGATATCGCGTTTAAAAACGAGCTTGATGGCTGGGTGAGAGCTAACAAAAATATAAAGGTATCCTATACGGTCACTCAATGTGCACCAAAAGACAAAACCTGCTTGTTTGGTTTTATCGACAAACAACTATTACAGAAAAAAGCCTGTGATTTGAGCGAAAGGGTGATTTTTATTTTTGGCCCTCCTGGTATGGTGGATACGATGTGTACCTTATCTTTGGAGTTAGCTTGTAAAAAAGAAAATATCAAAACGGAAAAGTTTGTAGGATACTAAAAAGGAGGTAGCATGGAATCGGTAAAGGAATTATTTCAGCAAGCAGACTGGAAAACCGAGAAACACGTGCCGGTAATTGAGGCGCAGGACAAAGCCAAGAAACAGGAATTGATCAAAATCACCCTGACCGTGGGTAAAGAAATAGCTCATCCTAATACTACTGAGCATCATATCCGTTGGATTGCAGTATTTTTTCATCCTAAGGCAGAGAAATTCCCTTATCAAATCGGAAGATTTGAATTTACTGCCCATGGTGAATCAGTGCAAGCGCCTAATACCAGCACTGTCTATACCCATCCGGCAGTAACTTGCAGTTTTAAGACGGAAAAATCAGGGACAATACTCGCATCTTCTTATTGTAATATCCACGGCCTCTGGGAAGGGGCTAAAGAACTGGCCGTAGAATAGTTTTAGAAAAAAATAGGAGGGGGCTATGAAGGAGAAAGAAGAATTCATCGAAACCTTACAGTCCGCCGTAGGCGCAGAAAATACTCTGCATTTTTGTTATAGCTATTTGATCACTTTAATGCGAAATTGCGGGGCAAGGAAAAATTTTTCTTTGCTTTCTGATTCAGCTGTGGCGAATAAGGAGTTTTTGAGCAATCTACTTAAAGACCTGGGGGCCGAAGAATTTTTGCCAGATCATAAATGCCAATTCTGCAATATAAAAGCAGAGAGTTTTTCCCTGCAAGGAGCAATTAGCTTGGGGCTAGAAATTATTAATCAGCAAATAAAGTTATATAAAGAATTAATGCTTTTCGATAGCACCGCAGAAAATCAGGTAATTTTCGGGCGGATTTTAAAAGAAAAACTTAACCAAAAGGAAGTTTTGAAAATAGAAAGCAAGTTTGCCGCCAAAGAAGAAGAAAAGCTTAATTTTATTGAATCTTATTGTATCCCAGGGATCATCGCCAAGCTTTGGGAATAATTAAAGAGAGGGCAGCTACAATGCCAAGAATGATAAAATTTAAGGGTAATCCTTTGACATTAGCCGGCAGGGCGATGGTAAAACTATCAGTGGCTCCTGATTTTAAGGTTACTGCGCAAGACCTTTCGCAAGTGAGCCTTTCTGATTTTAAGGATAAAATCAAGATCCTTACTTCATTTCCATCCATAGATACTCCGGTTTGTGACCTGCAGGTTAAGGAGTTCAATAAAAAAGCTACCGGCATATCCCAGGAAGCAGTGGTGATCGGCATTAGTAAAGATCTGCCTTTTGCCCAGAAAAGGTTCTGTGAAACCTTTGAGATCAAAAATGTAAAAGTTCTTTCCGATTATAAAACCTCTTCCTTTGGGATAAACTACGGGCTTTTAATTAAGGAACTAAACCTCTTGGCGCGCAGTATAGTTATTGTAGATAAGAGTGACCGTATCCGTTATATTCAGATAGTTGAAGAATTAACCACTCCGCCTGATTTTCAGGCTGCGTTAAGCCAATTAGAGGAAGTAGTGAAAAATCCGCTTTCCGGGGCAAAAGAAGAAATTTCCGCTCATTGTAAGCCCTGTGAAGGGGGGACTCTGCCTTTGCCAAAAGAAAAAATAGAAAAGTTATTAGCAGGATACCGGGGCTGGGAATTAGTAGATGATAAAAAGTTAGTTAAAGAATTTAAATTTAAGGATTTTATCGAGGCAAAGTATTTTTTAGATTTAGTTTCGTTGATTGCCGAAGAACAAGGGCATCATCCTACAATCACCATTACCTATAATAAATTAAGAATTACTCTTACTACACATGCAGTGGGAGGGTTAAGCGAGAATGATTTTATCATTGCGAAAATTATTGACCAATTAGGAGCAGGAGAATGAAGAGAATTGCCGTCTTAGTTGAGGATAATTATCAGGTTTTAGAGGTATGGTATCCGTATTTACGCTTGCGCGAAGAGGGCATTAAGGCAGTCTTTGTCGGTACAGGCAAAAAACATTATAAAAGTAAAGAAGGCTATTCATGCGAAGAGGAGTTGGCAATCAAAGATCTGAAATCAGCTGATTTCGATGGCGTGATTGTTCCCGGTGGCTACGCCCCGGATATTTTAAGAAGATACAAAGAGGTGAATGATTTTGTAAAAGCCATGGATAAAGAGAAAAAACTTGTAGCGGCAATTTGCCATGCCGGCTGGGTGCTGGTTTCTGCAGGGATCTTAAAAAATAGAAAAGCTACCTGTTTTTCCGCGATTAAAGACGACATAGTAAATGCCGGCGCTGAATACTTTGATCAGGAAGTGGTAGTTGATGCAAATCTGATTACCGCGCGCAACCCTTATGATTTGCCTGCTTTTATGAACCAGGTGATAAAGTTTCTCAAAAAATGATCCAAAGAGAAAACAATGGCCATCAGCAGTTTGATATTGAAGAGATCTTTCGCCAGTATAATCATAAAATTTATCGGCTTGCCATAAGCCTCTCCCGCAATGAAAAAGACGCGCAAGATATCCTGCAGAATACCTTTATCAAAATCATCAAAAACCTGAAGTATTTCAGGAGCCAGTCTAATATTTCTACCTGGATCTACCGGATTGCGTATAACGAGTCACTAATGTTTTTACGAAAAAAATATAGTCAGTCCCGGGCTTACAGCCGGGTGAGCCTGAATCAGAAAAAGGAACTTCCGGGGATGTTTTTCAATTGGCCAAAATTACCGGATGAACAGCTCTTGGAAAAAGAGTTGAAGGACAGATTAGATAGCTCTATCAGTAATTTACCGATAAAATACCGCATGCCTTTATTGCTGCATAATATGGAGGATTTACCGATAAAAGAGGCGGCAAAGGTTTTAGGTATCAAAACTAATTCTTTTAAGACCAGGCTACACCGTTCGCGGCGTTTAATCGGAAAAGAGGTCTCTGCTTATTTTCAGGACAAGTATAGATTGAACGAAAAAAATGATCCGCGCTGTGCTATTTGGTTAGACTTTTTTTACAACAAAGCCAAGCAAGGTGCTTTTCAGAAGCATATCAGAGGTTGTGCTAGTTGTAGGAAATTCATTAAAACCTACAATAAGGCGATTACTATCACTAAAGGGTTGGAATGTAAGGATATTCCGCCTGAGCTTCAAGAGAAAATTAAATCTTTTCTCCTTAAGTATAAATCGGCCTAAAAATATTGTCACCTTTTTTGCTTCCTAGCATCTAAAGTATAAAAAGGAGGCCGATATGTTAAAAACAATTAATCGAGACGAGTTGGTAAGGATGATGCAATCAGCAGAGAGGTTTAGGCTGATAGACGTGCTTCCCAGGGAGAGTTTTGAAAAAGAACATATTAAAGGCGCAATTTCCTTGCCTTTGGCTGAGATCGAAAAAAAGGCCGGGAGGATCTTTAGAAAAGATGAAAAGATCGTCGTTTATTGCGCAAGTTTCGAATGCCATGCGAGCACAGAAGCCGGGGAAAAGTTCTTAGCTTTAGGATTTAAGAATACCTGGGATTACAAAGGAGGCCTGAAGGATTTTAAAGAAGGAAATTTGCCGTTACTTGAAGGGAGCCTGCATAAAAAAACAGCTCAGGCAGAACAAATTTGCAGAAGCTGTGCTTGTGGATAAAAACACGTTGAATTTGGCACTGAAAACGTGTATATTAATTTAGTACTTTTAAATCTTCAAGGGAGTCAGAATATGGGAAAAATCGAGGTAAAAAAGGATATTTATTGGGTGGGGGCTGTGGATTGGAATATGCGCAGTTTCCACGGCCACACCTATTCTACAAAAAGAGGAACCACGTATAATGCTTATCTCATTATTGATGAAAAAGTCACTTTAGTTGATACGGTGCTGCCGGTTTTTAAAGATGAACTGGTGGCGAGGATCAAAGAAATTATTCCTCTGGAGAAAATCGATTATATTATTGTCAATCATATTGAGACTGACCATTCAGGAGCTCTACCGGAAATCCTTAAGCTCTGTCCGAAGGCCAAACTTTTTGGCACCGCCAAATGTAAAGAAGGCCTATTTAGGCACTATTATAGCAATTGGGAGTTTCAAGTAGTAAAAACCGGAGATAAAGTATCTTTAGGCAAAAGGACACTGGAATTTATTGAGGCACCGATGATCCATTGGCCGGATAGCATGTTTACTTATTGCCGCGAAGAGGAATTATTGTTGCCCAATGATGCCTTTGGGCAGCATTATGCCACCAGCGAGAGATTCGACGATGAAGCGGATGAATGTGCGTTAATGGATGAAGCGGCGAAGTATTTTGGGAACATTCTTTGGCCGTTGAGTGCAGTAATTTTGAGGAAAATCGAAGAAATTCAGAAAATGAATATCCCAATTAAAACCATTGCTCCTAGCCATGGGATTATCTGGCGCAAGGATCCTTCTAAAATCATTCAGGCATATTTATCCTGGACGAAGAATGAAACTATTCCGAAAGTAGTATTAGTTTATGAAACCATGTGGGGCGCTACTGAAAAAATGGCAAGAAGAATTGCCGATGGCCTTACTGATAGCGGTGTTACCGTGCGGTTATTTGATATTGCGCAATCTGACCGTACGGAAGTGGTGAAAGAGATGCTTCAGGCAAAAGGTTTTCTTATTGGTTCTTCCACACATGATAATCATATGTTGCCTTCGATTGCCGGATTTCTTGATTTTTTCAAAGGCCTATTGCCAAAGAATAGGCTTGCCGCGGGGTTTGGTTCTTATGGCTGGGCAGGAGGGGCAGTTACAGAAATCGAAAAAATTATTCAGGAAGCAGGGGTACAATTAGTGCAGCCTGGAATCGCGGTAAAATATGTTCCGGATAAAGATGAAATTAACTGTTGTTATGAATTTGGGAAGAATTTTGCGCAGAGAATAAGAAGTTAATAGTATAGACACCCCGCGCTTATGCGGATTTGCGCGGGTGCGCCCTTGTGGGCAGGGAGGTGTAATATGGGTTGCGGAGTATGCGGTGCAAAAAAGTCGAGGAAGAAAGCAAAGAAAAAGAAGAGATAGTTTTTGATTTAAAGGGCAGGTATGGCCGGGATTTGCTCTATCTGCCCTGTTTTAATTAGACAATTTTAAAAAAGAGAGGATTTTAGTGATGGCAAAATATCGTTGCACGGTTTGCGGTTATATCTATGATCCGGCAGTTGGTGATTCGACACAGGGAGTAGCTCCGGGCACGGCTTTTGAAAGTTTACCGGATAGCTGGGTTTGTCCTGACTGCGGAGTTACCAAGGATATGTTCGAAAAAATTTAGCCAATAAGGTGGGTAGATCAGTGAAAAGATTGCCTGAAGAAGCAGTAAATTTTTTTCAGAATCAGGGCTTTGTGATTGTAAATACGATTGATGCTAAAGGATATCCCCATAGTTCCTGTAAAGGCATAGTAAAGATAAGCCATACTGGCAAAGTTTATTTACTTGATCTTTATCGGGGTACAACTTACGAAAATCTTAAGAATAATCCACAAGTTAGCATTACTGCGGTGAATGAGCACAAATTTCATGGATTTTGTTTAAAGGGAAAGGCAGTGATGCTGGCGGAAGAAAAATTTAATACCTCACTAAGTCGTGCCTGGGAAGAAAGAATTACTACTAGGATCACTCAGCGGCTCTTGAAGAATGTGCGCGGTGAAGCAGGTATTGCGCATCACCCAGAAGCGCTCTTACCAAAACCGGAATATTTAATCGTGATGGATGTTGAAGAAATTGTTGACCTTACCCCCCAGCATTTGAAAAAATAGAGGTGTCAAATGGGAAATATCTTTTCAGGTAGCGAGATAGTGGAAATTGGTATTCAGATCGAAAAAAATGGCGGGGATTTTTATAATACCTTAGTATTGCAGACCAAGAATCCAGAAGCCCAAAAAATTTTCGAATTTTTAGCCGGAGAAGAAGAAAAACATATTAAAGTTTTTCAGGGGATTTTAGATTCTCTGGAAAAGTATGAGCCTGCGGAGTCTTACCCGGGTGAATATCTTGCTTACATGAACGCCTTGGCCAGGGAGTATGTTTTTACACAAAAAGATAAAGGCAAGCAAATAGCGCAAAAAACCTCCGGTGATAAAGAAGCAACCGACCTGGGGATAGGTTTTGAAAAAGACTCGATTGTCTTTTACGAGGGAATGAAGAAATGCGTCCCGGATTTTGATTTAAAAGTACTGGATAGCCTGATTAATCAGGAACAGCAGCATTTAAGAATACTTGTTGAATTGAAAAATTCCCTAACAAAAGGAAAGTAAGATGGAAAAAAAAGTGAAGGTCTATAGTACCTCTACATGTCCTTATTGCATCCGCGCTAAACAGTTCTTGAAAGATAATAATATTGTTTTTGAAGATGTGGATGTATCTGCTAATCAGGCAGCGGCAGAAGAGATGATTCAAAAATCAGGGCAGATGGGTGTACCGGTTTTGGATATCGGAGGCGAAATCATCATTGGTTTTGATAGGGAAAGAATAAAAACAGCGTTAGGAATATAACAGGGACGTTCCCTCAGGTACCAGGCTTTAGAAGAGGGGTGGCACTTGGGGGAACGTCCCCCTTAAAGATATGTATGATTTGATCATTATTGGAGCTGGCCCTGCGGGGATTACCGCCAGTGTTTACGCAGCGCGTAAAAAAATGAATGTCCTGGTAATCTCTAAAGACATCGGGGGACAGACTGCCTGGAGTGGGGATATCGAGAATTATACCGGTTATCAGTTTATTACCGGCCCTGATTTAGCGGCAAAATTTGAAGAGCACATGAAAAAATTTACTATGCAGTTAAAAGAAAACGAAGCAGTTACTGGTTTAAAGAAGGTTGGCGAAAAAATAGTGGTAGAAACCGATAAAGGTAATTATGAGGCAAAGACAGCAATTGTGGCTTCTGGTAAAAGGTCCAGAGAGCTTAATGTGCCCGGGGAAGAGAAATTTAAGAATAAGGGGCTAACCTATTGCGCCACTTGTGATGCGCCTTTATTCAATGGTAAAGAGGTCGCGGTTATTGGCGGAGGCAATTCCGCTTTGGACGCGGTAATCCAGTTAATGCGTATCGCAAAAAAGGTCTATTTAATTAATATCGCGGCCCAACTTACCGGGGATCCGATCATGCAGGAACAGGTACTTTCTAGTAAAATCGTCACCGTCTTAAACAGTGTGCAGGTGAGCGAGATCATAGGAGATAAATTTGTTACGGGTATTAAAATAAAACAAACGGGCAAAGAAGAAACGCTCTCGGTAAACGGGGTATTTGTAGAAATTGGATTATTGCCGAATTCTGGGCTTGCCCGGGAGTTAACGCAGAATGAGTTTGGGGAGATTATAGTGAATTCGCGCAATGAAACCAACATCCCTGGGATATTCGCTGCCGGAGATGTCACCAATGTCCCGGAAAAACAAATTGTGATTGCTGCAGGAGAAGGGTCTAAGGCCGCACTTGGTGCTTTTCGCTATCTTATCCAGCATAAATTCAGTTAATCCCACGCATGATAGAATATAATACAGCGCAAAAAAAGAGAAGGTTCCGTCAAATTGTGGCTACAGTTATTTTTGTACTAGCGTTAGGCGGCGGGTGGGTTTGGCCGCTCTTAGGTTATTTTATACCTTTCTGCATGTTTTTAGGGGTAGGGATAGGGATATTCCGCGGGAGAAAATGGTGCGATTGGTTTTGCCCAAGAGGCAGTTTTTTTGATTTGTTTTTAAAACCTCTTAGCCCGCAAAGTAAAATACCTGCAATTTTTAAAAACAATAAATTTAAAATCATAATACTTGCCTTACTAATGTTAATTTTAGTGAGTAATATCATCAGCCGTTGGCCAAGTCCTTATCTAGTCGGAAAATTTTTCGTGATTATGCTCTCTGTAACAACCGTTTTAGGAATAATTTTGGGCCTGATTTTTCATCAGCGTAGTTGGTGTTTTTTCTGCCCGGTCGGTTCTCTCGCCGGTTGGGTGGGGCACCGGCGCAATCAACTAAAAATTTCTCTTGAGCTCTGCAACGAATGCCAGCTTTGCTCGAAAGTTTGCCCGATGCAGATTTCGCCTGCAGAGCATAAAGCTAAGGAAAAGGAAAATATACAAGAAGATTCCTGTATAAAGTGCAATCTTTGTGTTAGAATTTGTTCAAACCAGGCACTTACCAGGCAACACCCGACTTAAGGCACTCCGCCATATCGGATTGGCGGGTGCGCCGCCTACTGCGGCGATAGGTCGGTGTACATTTCCATGTAAGGAATAAGATGAAGAAAGATATACGCTTAGGATTGGCACAAATAAATTGTACAGTCGGCGACTTAGAAGGTAATTATCAAAAAGTAACCGCGTGCCTGCAAAAGGGCGCAAAATCAGGGGTAGATATTTTAGTTTTTCCTGAATTAACCCTTACTGGCTATCCCCCGGAAGACCTTTTATTAAAAGCGAAATTCATTTCCGATAATCTGAAAAAATTAAATGATTTAAGCCGGCTGGTAAAGGATATGGTAGTGGTGATTGGTTTTGTAGATAGGCAAAGCAAAAATATTTTTAATGCCGCTGCGGTAATCTACAAACAAAAGATCCGGGGTAAATACCATAAGGCAATTTTACCTAATTACGGGGTTTTTGATGAAAAACGCTATTTCTCTCCAGGAGAAAAGCAGCCGATTTTTAAATTCGCTGATTATATTTTTGGAGTAAATATCTGCGAGGATATCTGGTATGAGAACGGCCCCGTAGCAAAACAGGCCAAAGCCGGAAGCAAACTGATCTTGAATATTAATGCCTCTCCCTATCACGCGGGAAAAATCAAAGAAAGAGAAAAAATCATTAAGTATCAGGCAAAAGCAAATCGGGTCTCTATTGCTTACGTAAATTTAGTGGGTGGACAGGATGAATTAGTTTTTGATGGCCAGAGTATGATTATCGACTCCCAGGGCAGGTTAATTGCCAGGGCGCAGGCCTTTAAAGAAGAATTATTAATTGCGGATCTTGGCCTTCCTGTTGCTAGATTGCATTCTTTAAAAGGCATTGTTACGATTGCCAATAAGATTACCCTAAAAGACAAAGTGAAGGTTGCGCCAAAGAAGGCAGCTGCTTTATTACCGGTTGCAGAAATTTATCAGGCACTGCTCTTAGGGTTAACTGATTATGTAGCTAAGAATAATTTTGGTAAAGCAGTCATTGGTTTAAGCGGCGGGATTGATTCAAGCCTGGTAGCTGCACTTGCAGTGGATAGTTTAGGAAAAGAAAATGTCGTTGGCGTATTTATGCCTTCAGAATATTCTTCACAAGAGTCATTGGATGATGCTAGGCAATTAGCGCAAAATTTAGGAATTAAGTTCCTTACTATTTCGATAACTGGAATATTCAAAGCCTATCTTTCGGAGTTTGCCCAGTATTTTGGAGTAACAGAACCGGATATCACCGAAGAAAACTTACAGGCGCGTATCAGGGGTAATATTCTCATGGCGCTCTCTAATAAATTTAAATGGCTGGTTTTAACCACGGGAAATAAATCTGAAATGAGCACAGGCTATGCCACTCTTTACGGGGATATGGCAGGAGGTTTTGCGGTAATTAAAGATGTACCGAAGATTTTGGTTTATCAATTATGCGCATACAGAAATTCCCTCTCCGCGGTAATTCCCGAACGCGCGATTACCAAGG
>JAQUNE010000029.1 GCA_028717765.1 Candidatus Omnitrophota bacterium
TTATCCTGGTTTTAGGATGGATCAACCATCGTGATTTTGACCGCTCTGTTATCAATACGGAACTACGTGAACTTTTGATCATCGCTAAGTCAGCCAGCCATGATATTGAAAACGGCATCCTTGCAATTAAGCAGGAGCCCCAGTATATAGATAAGCTCATACAGCATATAAATGACGAGCAGGAATTTAATACTTTTGTGATGGATGATAAACATATTATTTTGAATGATCCGGTTAAAAGGCGCGTAGGAAAAAATATTCTTGAAGTTGGTAAGGAGGCCCTGAATGCAGAGGAGCTAGTTAAGTTAAATACTTTTATTGAAAAGTTAGATTATCATGCTTCAGGAGCAGGAATGTTCATCTTTCCTACAAAAGATGCTAAGCCTAAGAAAGAAATGAAACTTTTTGCTTTTGCCCATTTACACGGGCAAAATGGCATTTATTCTGTGGTAGTAACAGAAAAGCTGAGCGCACTTACAGGCCCGATACATAGGAATTTAAGGGATATATTGGTGTTGATAGGATTATTTTTTCTCATACTTTTGATTTTCGGCTATATTTTTTATCACATTCAAGAGAAAAGAATCGAAATGGAAACAGCATCCCGCGCTTTAGAAATTATCAATAAACAATTGCATTGCGAAATTGATGATTATAGGTGCATTGAGAAAAACCTTAAAAATCAGAAAAAATGATTTTGCATGGATAAGATAAAATACGAGTTTGACCCGCAGAATAGATTAAGCGTGGCCAATAGCAGCTTGCGGGGAATGAGAAAAGTTTTAGACGGGCAATTTAAAATTTCCGGCCGCAATAGCTTAACCTACCATATAAAATCTCCTATCCCTGATGAAATTAAATTGCCGCATCAGATAAAATTAAAAGGCACTTGGTCCTTAAACAAAAATCACCAGTTATGCTTTACCTTGGATAAATCGAGCAGGCAAACCTTTGGAGAGCAGCTGACATTTCAGGGTGAAATTATTGATGTGCGCAGAAATTCTTTGCTTTTCAGCGTGATGACCCGGAGAAAAGAGGATTTATTATCTACATATATCCTTGAGTTGGCTGGTTGCTGGCAGGCAGATGAGCATAACCGGCTCACCTTTAGAGTCGATAAGGAAAATGGTATTTATGATTCTTTGGTTTTTGAGGGAGCCTGGCAGATAAATAACAATTATCAGATTACTTACAGTTATCAAAAGGAGTATCTTACAAGGAGAGCAAAGCAGATCCATCGCTTAATTTTTCAAGGACACTGGGAGATCAGAGATAAAGCTAGATTATCGTATCTTTTAGATGTTAATTCGCTTTCAGGATTTGATTTTAATACAAGTATGGAAGTATTTAAAGAAGGCTATATTAAATATGAATTGGGTATCGGGCTCTTAGGAAGAAAACAGCCGGTAAAACGCACAATCACATTCTTTGGTAAATGGGGGATTAAGAAAAATCTGGGTTTAGTTTTTGAGGTTAAGCGGCAAGGAAGAAAAATTCAGGTAATTGTTTTTGGCGCAGAAGTTAAACTCAGCGATAAAGACAAGGTATCGTTTAACCTGCGTAATAGCTTAAATCAAAAAATCGGCGCTGAATTAGAGTTGTCGCGGGATATCTTTTCTGGAGACGGGCAGGCATTTTTGCGCCTCTTGAAGTCAAAAGAGGAGGCAGCCATACTTGCCGGTATAGGATGGAGATGGTAGGGGCAAGAAAGGTTTGTTTTGACTTTTCCTAAAAAAGAGGTATACTATACTAAAGTGTGGAATATCAGAGATTAGAAAATCTTAGGCCGTAAAGGAGACTACTAACCTTTGCGGTCTTTTTGTTTATAAAGGGATAGCACCCAAAATGAGGGAGAATAAGTAAAAAATATGAAGAAAATTAAAACTTCGCTAAAAGGGAGGAAATGCAAATTTCCTCACTGCAAACATATATTGAGTATTTATAATCATGAGACATTTTGTCACGTCCACCTTGGACAGGTTATTCAGGACCATAAGAAAATACACCACAGGATATGATCAATCATAAAGTGTCAAATAAAGTTGAGCCCAGTTTTTATGGCCTAGGCATTGCTCCGAAGATCCTGGAGATCTTAGAGCACATCAAGTTTAAAGCGCCCACACCGATACAGGAAAAGGCAATTCCCCTAGCAATTCAAGGTAAGGATATCATCGGCATTGCCCAGACCGGCACTGGTAAGACACATTCTTTTGCCATACCGATGGTACAACTTCTTGCGCAAAAAAAAGGTATTGGCCTGGTACTGGCACCTACCCGTGAATTGGCGATTCAAATTGAGGAGGCTTTTCAGGGGATAGTCCATCCTTTTGGGATGAGGACCGCTTGCCTTATCGGAGGCGCTCCGATGCAGGCACAGGTGACGGCATTACGTAAGAATCCCAGAATAGTAATTGCCACTCCCGGTAGGCTGATCGATCATATGGGGCAATGGAATTTTTTGCCAGATGAAGTAGTAATGCTTGTGCTTGATGAGGCAGACCGTATGTTAGACATGGGGTTTGCTCCGCAGATTGAAAAGATCCTGCGTTTTTTACCGCAGGCGCGCCAAACCATGCTTTTTTCCGCGACCATTCCCAAAGAGATCATGGCAATAGCCGCTAAGTATATGAAGCTTCCTTTGTCAGTAGAGATCGCTCCTTCCGGGACAACTGTTGAGAAAGTCACCCAGGAATTATTTATTGTGAAAAAAGAGTCAAAGTTGCGGCTTTTAGGTAAATTACTAGCGCAATACAAGGGTGCTGTACTTTTATTTTCTCGTACCAAGCATAATGCAAAAAAAATCACCCGTTCAGTTAGGGATATGGGTTATAGTGTTGCAGAGATACATTCTAATCGTTCCCTGAATCAGCGCAGGGAAGCCTTGGATGGTTTTAAATCCGGCCGCTATAAGGTGCTGGTTGCTACAGATATTGCTGCCAGGGGTATTGATGTGGCGGGTATAGAGCTGGTGATTAATTATGATCTTCCGGAAGACGCGGAAAATTATGTGCATCGCATCGGCCGCACAGCACGTGCCGGACAGCGCGGGCATGCGGTTTCTTTTGCCACACCAGATCAGAGCAGTGACGTGCGTGATATAGAAAAGCTGATCAGGTCAGCGCTTCCTATTTCAAAACATCCTGAGTTTCCTTCGGAGGAATTTGTTAAGGGTGAGGGGAATTTTACTCAGAGACATCCGAGGCAGCAGCAGCGTAATAATAATTGGAAGAATAAATTTAGCCGGCCAAAAAACAAGAGCTCAAAATTTTATAGGTAAAAGATGAAACAAACACTCGGTTCCGCGGTTATTTGGTTCGTAGGAATATTCCTTACGGTAGTATTATTTTTTGTCATGGCATTTGTCTCCATACTATTTTTCCCTTTTGATAGGAAGCGCAAAATTACGCATGCCCAATGTTTCTGGTGGACCGATGCAGTGACTGCGTTAAACCCGTATTGGGATATTAAGGTCGAGGGCCTGGAAAATATTGACCATAAAAAAACCTACGTTGCAGTATCAAACCATCAGAGTTTGGCGGATATTGTATTGATGTATAAAACCAAGATGCAGTTTAAGTGGGTTGCTAAAGAAAGCCTCTTTAAGGTACCGGTTTTAGGATGGAATATGCTGCTTGCCAAGCATATCAGATTAAGGCGCGGTGAATTTTCCAGCATAAAAAATGTTTATAGAGAAGCTTCTCAGTGGCTGCGTAGCGGTGTTTCCGTGGTATTTTTCCCCGAAGGTACAAGAAGTAATGATCTGGGAGTGGGAGAATTCCAGAATGGGGCATTTAAATTAGCGATCAAAGAAAAGAAGCCCGTATTACCGATTCTTATACAAGGAACAAGGGATGCGATCCCAAAAGGAAGCTGGCGCTTTACCACTAAAACTACGTGTTTGATTAAAGTTTTACCTGCAATTGACACCTCTTTATACCAATCCAGTGATTATAGCCGATTGCGCGATGACGCCCGTGCGCAATTATGCAGCAATTAAAAAACAAAAACATTTTTGACAATTACAGGCTTTTTATTTCCTTGATTTCGTATTTTTACGGGTATATACTTATCTTTTAAGAGAGGGTAAGATGGATGATAAAGAGAGAGTCCAGGAACAGCTGATCGAAGAGATAAATTCCCTTAGGAAAACTATTTCTGACCTGGAAAATATCGGTGTTCAATATAATCGAGTCGATGAGAAGCTTAGGGAAAGTGAGAGCCGCCTGAGCAAGGTGCTCGAGGCAATCCAAGAGGGAATCACTTTTAGCGATGAAACAGGGAATTTCTATGTCTATAATCCGGCAATGGAAAAACTGACAGGATATTCCATGGAAGAGGCCAATGCCTGTGATGATTTTATCAAACTTATCTATCCGCGTGGCGAAGACCGGGAGAATGCATTAAAGGGGATCGAGCAACTCTACGCAACTAGAAAGATCCGCGAGTCCGAGGCGGTAATCAGTACAAAAAGCGGGGAATTAAAGGATGTGCACATCTACTCTTCGATTATTTCCTATAACGGAAATAATCTTTTTTTGAGCGTTTACCGTGATATCACCGAACGAAAGAAAACCGAGGAGCTCTTAAGAGTTAAAGAAGAACGTTATCGCTTGCTCGCAAAAAATGTTTCTGATGTGGTCTGGACCATGGATTTAAATCTGCATTTTCAATTTTTTAGCCCCTCAGTGGAAAGGATCCTTGGCTACCACTATAAAGAGGCGGTTCTTCTTAGGATGGACCAAATTTTAATGCCGGATTCTTATGCTTTGGCATTAAGGACTATTGTAGAAGAAATAGCATTAGAAGAAAAGAGGGGCAAGCAAGACCCGTTTCGTTACAGAACTTTAGAACTTGAAGAAATTCGTAAAGACGGCTCTACACTTTGGGTCGAGGTGAATGCGTCTTTTTTACGCGATACATCAGGAAAGGCGATTGGGATCTTGGGAGTTTCGCGCGATATCACTGAACGTAAGAAAGTTGGACTCGAATTGAGAGAAGCTTATGAGAAAATTAAAAATACGCAGGCACAGCTTATCCAGGCGGAGAAAATGGAAGCTGTTGGTGCCATGGCCAGCGGTATTGCACATGAGGTAAAAAATCCCTTAGCGATTATCTTGCAGTGTGTGAATTATTTAGAGGATAAATTTAGCGCGCCGAAAAAAAATATCCGTGAAGTCGTTCAGATGCTTAAGGATAATATCGACAGGGCTGATAATATTATCCGGGCATTGATTGATTTTTCAAGGTTAACAGAACTAAATTTTAAGAAAGAGAATGTCAATTCTATACTAGAAAATTCCCTTAATTTAATCAAGCACGAGGCCGAATTTGAGAAGGTTGAAATTGTTCAGGAATTTAAAGAGCGTTTACCTGCAGTCTTGGTTGATAATAGAAAGATTGAACAGGTTTTTATTAATATTATCCTCAATGCCATTCAGGCCATGCCTAATGGAGGAAAAATTACCTTTCGCTCTTACCAGGTTTTTCCTGGCTGGAGGCAGTATGACCAAGAATTCGTAGTTGTAGAAATAGAAGATATGGGTATCGGTATCCCGGAAGAAAATCTTCAGAAGGTCTGGGACCCCTTTTTTACTACTAAAGGTGCTAGAGGCAGTGGTTTAGGATTAGCAGTTTCTAAGAGTATTATTGAGATGCATGATGGCTTTATTGAAATTGAGAGTAAAGTTGGAAAAGGCACGAAGGTAATCGTTGGCCTAAAAATTGCAAAAGGGGACAAATATGAATAAAAGCAGGATACTGATAATTGATGATGAAAAAGACTTTGTAAAAATTACTAAAATGAATCTGGAAGAATCAGGAGAATATGAGGTTAAGGGGCTGTTATCTGCGAAAGATTTTCTTCCCCAGGTACATTCTTTCAAGCCGGATGTGATATTGCTGGATCTGCTTATGCCGGTAATCGGAGGTATTGAAGCGTGTCAAATGTTAAATAATGACCCTATTGGTAAAGGGATCCCGATTATTATCCTTTCTGCCCTAGATAAGAAAACTGATAAAATTAAAGCGTATAAGGAAGGAATTGTAGACTATCTTGTAAAGCCGATAGATAAAAAAGACCTTATCGCAAAGATAGAAAAGGTCTTGCAACTCAAGAAATAAAACTTCGTATTTTTTGCTAAACGCCCACCTGTTTACAAATGAAAAAGAAAAATTATATTTCTAGGCACAAGCAAAGAGAAGATGGGCTGGCGAAAAAAATCGAACACCTCGCTTCTTTTCCTCGACTTAATCCTAATCCGGTAATCGAAGTAGATGAAAAAGGTAAAATAGTTTTTTTTAATCCTGCTGCTCAAAAATTAATTCGAAAACTAAAGATAAAGAATGGCCCGAGCGCATTTTTACCGGAAGACTTCAAGGATGTCTTAAGAATTTTCAAGCAAGGAAGGCAGCGTAGTTTAACGCGTTTAGT
This sequence comes from Candidatus Omnitrophota bacterium, assembly GCA_028717765.1. The sequence goes on from JAQUNE010000029.1 coordinate 6,431, forward strand.
CCGGATAGGGAAATTTACTTTCTTAGAGGCCCTTTCGAATGTTGCGCAATTGAACACAGTGCGCATCTATGCCCAGGATATTACTAAAAGAATAAACGTGCAAGAAGAATTAAAAAAAGCGCACGATATTTTAGAGTTTAAAGTAGGTCAGCGCACCAGAGAATTGGCGCAAGTAAATAAACAATTAAGTATTCAGCTTGCAGAACAGAAGAAAACAGAAGAATATATCCGCTCTAGTAATGCCTTGCTTAGGCTCTTAGGAAAAGCTGATTCCCGTAAAGATTATACCCAAACGCTGGTAAAATTGCTTAAAGGCTGGAGCAATTGCCGCTGTGTGGGGATCAGGTTAATTGACGAAGAGAAGAGGATCCCTTATGATTCATATGTAGGTTTTAGCAATGATTTTTGGGAAAAAGAAAATTGGCTCTCCTTAAAAAATGACCAATGCGCCTGTATTCGTGTGATCAGCGGGTGTGCCTTAGCGCAGGATTTAACAGTGATTACAAAAGGCGGTTCATTTTTTCTTGGTAACTCTGCAGAATTTCTTGCCAAGTTAAATGAAAAGGAAAAAAAAGAATTCCGGGGTACTTGTATAAAAAATGGGTTTATGTCAATTGCAATTATCCCTATAAGGTATAAAGATAATATTATTGGAGCGATTCATCTGGCGGATGAAAAAATCTCCGCGGTTTCTGCACAAACCATCGAGTTTATTGAATCCTTAACGCTTCTCATCGGACAGGGGATTAATAAATTCAATCTAGAAGACCGTATTCGAAGGGAACACCGTTTTTTAGATGCTTTTTTTAGCCATTCCCTTACTCCAGTTATATTCTTGGATAAAGATTTTAATTTTATCCGGGTTAATGAGGCTTATGCCAGAAGCTGCCAGCGTAAAATTTCCGATTTTTTAGGCCGTAATCATTTTGAGCTTTATCCACACGCAGAAAATCAGCAGATTTTTAGAAATGTGGTGAAAAGTAAACAACCGTATCAGGCATTTGCCAAGCCTTTTATCTTTGAAGACCATCCTGAATGGGGAGTTACTTATTGGGATTGGACATTAGTGCCGATTTTAGATGAAAATAGCGAGGTAGATTTTTTAGTTTTTTCCTTGATCGATGTCACAGAAAGAAAACAGGCAGAAGATAAATTAATTGTTACCCAGAAAGAAGTCCTTGAGGTAAAGCGGCTTTCCGATATCGGAACATTGGCCGCGACCGTTGCCCATGAACTACGTAATCCTCTGGCAGCCATCCGAATGGCAGCCTATAATATCAAAAGAAAGAAACAGGACCTGCCGATTGATAAACACCTGGAAAATATCGACAAAAAAATTATCGAGAGTGACCAGATTATTACTAATCTTTTGTTTTACTCGCGATTAAAAGTGCCACAACTTGAAGCCGTGGAGATCTCTAAAATTATTGATGAAGCAGTTGAAACTGCAAAAAGCCGGGCATCTAAACAAACAGTAAAATTTGTTAGGAAAGTCAGTAATCTCAAAGGTGTTTCTTTGGAAGCCGATCCTTTGCAATTAAAAGAGCTTTTTGGCAATATATTAAATAATGCTGTTGATGCGGTGTTAGAGAGAAAAGGAAAAATTGAAATCACCAGCCGCGGGCAGGATAACGGGGCGTTGGAAATATTAATTACGGATAATGGTACAGGGATCGATCAGGAAAACCTGCAAAAAATCTTCGAGCCGTTTTTTACAACTAAGGCAAAAGGTACAGGGTTAGGATTAACCGTCTGCCAACAGATAGTTAATTTACATAATGGAGATATTGCTATTAAAAGTATTCCAGGCAAAAGCACTACGGTTAAAGTAATTTTGCCTTTAAAGAGGAGCAACGATGCCCAGGAAGATCCTTCTGGTGGATGATGATAAAGAATTAACTGATGAAATAGCGGAAACCTTAAGCGATGAAGGATTTTCTGTGGAGGTTGCTTTAGACGGTATTCAGGGAGAAGATCTGGCCAAGAAATCTAAATACGACGTGATCCTGTTTGATTTCAAGTTGCCAGGTTTAAATGGAGCCCAGATGATAAAAAGGGTAAAGCAAAAATCTCCGGGAAGTAAGATTTTTCTTATTTCTGGCCGGCCATTCATTGAGAAACTAATAGAAGAGGAGGGGTTAGGAGATTTAATCAGCGGATATATGAATAAACCATTTAATATCGAAATGCTCTTGGAAAAAATTAAGTAATTAATATTTTTCATCTTGACCGGCAGAGCTCGAAGCGCTAAAATGAATTATAACGCTATATTTTTAAGGAGGTGTATTAATGAAAGTCCTGGTGGCTTATATCTCTTGGACAGGAAACACGCGTAAGGTGGCAGAAGCAATTTATTCACAAATTCAGGCGGAAAAAGAAATTAAAGAATTTTCTCAGGTTACTAACCTTAAAGGCTTTGACTTGGTTTTTGTAGGATTTCCCATTCATGCTTACGGGCAGGTACCCTCGGAAGCACAAAAATTCCTGGAAGAATATTGTGCCGGTAAAAAAATAGCACTTTTTGTCACTCACGGCGCTCCGGAATATTCTTCCTTAGTTCCGGAATGGCTAGCTAAATGTAAGCTTATTGCGAAAAATTCCACACTTTTGGGAATTTTTAATTGTACAGGTCAAGTGGCCGATGAGCAAATTAAGGTGATGTCGCAAAGTTCTGATCCTAAGGCCAGAGAAATCGCAAAGAAAGTTGCAGTTAACTCTCAGGGGCAGCCGGATGCCGTGCGCATAGAACAGGCGAAGGCGTTTGCCAAAGAGATGGTAAAAAAAGTAGCTTAAAAAGAAGTTATTTGTAGATTATCAATAGCCCGGTTAATCAAAGTTAACCGGGCGTTTTTTTAAAAATATTCTTGACAGTTTTATAAAACTGATTTATCATACTATTCATACATTTCATACAAAACAAACTTTAAGCCTGCAAAGAAAGCAGGTAGGGAGGCTATTCATGCAAGCTATTATCAAAGGTAAGGCTTTTGGGGCAGTGACCGTGGGCGAGCGGGGGCAGTTGGTGATTCCATCAGAATTAAGAAAGGCGCTCAATATCAAATCAGGGGAGCAGCTAATGGTCTTTGCGATGGTGGATAAGAAAGTAATTAATCTTATGCCATCGCGTGATTTTAGCCTATTCTTGGAGCGCGCTTCGAAATTGATCGCGAAATTAGAAAGTAAGGTCCCGAAGAGAAATTAAAGAAAATTATGCTTAAATTTTTATTTCTTTTTTTCTTATTCTTAAACTTATCATATAATCAGGCTATTGCCGAAGAAGTATTAAGCTGGCATGACTGTATTAAAGAGGCAGCGAAGAACCATCCGGATTTAATTGCCGCGCAAGAGGAAGTAGTGCAATCTCAGGCAGCAAAGAAAATTACCGCGAGCACTCTATATCCTCAAGTAAATAGCAATTTGAATGCTTCTACTGCAAGGTCAGCTACTTCAACCAGTAGTTCTACCGCAGACACCTATAACTACGGGCTAAGCGGCACGCAATTAATCTTTGACGGCGCTAAAACCATTAATAATGTCAGGGCAGCTTCAGAAACTATTAAGGCTTCAAAAGAAAATTTTAAATTTATCTCGGTAACAGTAAGATTAAGGCTGCGCACTGCTTTCGTAAATTTACTCAAAGCCCAGGAGGCGTTAAAGATTTCTCAACAGATCTATGAAATTAGAAGAGGGAACCTCGAGCTGATTACTTTACGTTACGAATCAGGGTTAGAGCATAAGGGCGCATTGTTAACCGCAGAAGCGGATTTGGCGAGTGCCAATTATGGCATTGCCCAGGCAAAAAGAAGTGTGGAAGTTGCCCAGAGGCAGCTGATAAAAGAAATGGGGCGGACTAAATTTACTCCTATGTTCGTACAAGGAGATTTTACAGTCAGGGATGATGCCAAAATTATGCCTGATTTCGAACTGTTAGCCAAGAATAACCCATCTTTACAACAGCTCACCGCGCAGAAAAACGCCGCAGAATTCGGGGTAAAATCCGCCTATGCTACTTTTTTCCCCACACTTTCCGGAACTGCCGGTGCAAATAAAAATGGCTCACATTGGGAGCCCAGAGGCGATCAATGGAACCTTGGATTAGGCTTAACCATGCCGATTTTTGAAGGCGGGTTACGCTTAGCACAAGTTTCTCAGGCAAAGGCCCTGCTTAGCCAGCTTAAAGAAAACGAAAGAAGCACAAAAGATGGCATTATTTCAACTTTGCAACAGACCTGGGCGCAATTAGAGGATGCTTTAGATAACGTAGAAGTACAAAAAAAATCCCTCATCGCAACCGAGGAGCGTTCTAAGATTTCCCAGGCACAATATTCTATAGGATTTATTTCTTTTGATAACTGGACAATTATTGAAGATAATTTAGTAAGCGCAAAGAATACTTATCTTAATGCCCAGGCAAATGCTTTGCTTGCCGAGGCAAACTGGATTCAGGCGAAAGGAGAAACGCTGGAATATGAATAAAAAAATAAAATTTTTCATTATCCTATTGATACTTATCGTTGGGGGGATTTTTATTAGTTTAAAGTTTAAAGGTAAGCAAAGCCCCCAGGACATAATTAAGGAGTTTACGCCTACTATGGGAAACATTCAAAACACGATTTCTACCACGGGAACAGTGCTGCCCAAAAACCGCCTGGAGATAAAACCTCCGGTAAATGGGCGCGTTGAGAGTATTTTGGTTAAAGAAGGGGATAAGGTAAAAATTGGACAGACTTTAGCCTGGATGAGCTCTACGGAAAGGGCCGCTCTTTTGGATGCCGCGCGTGGACAGAGTGAGGAACAGCTAAAATATTGGGAAGATGCTTATAAGGCGATAGCATTATTAGCGCCGATTAACGGGGAAGTGATTGTAGCTACTACCCAGCCTGGGCAAACCGTGACTACTGCTGATGCCGTGATAGTATTATCGGACCATCTGATTGTACGCGCTCAGGTAGATGAAACAGATATCGGGAAAATTAAAGAAGGACAAAAAGCAACCCTTAGCCTTGATGCTTATCCGGACAATAAAATCAAGGCAGTTGTTGAGCATATTTATTATGAGTCTCAGACAGTGAATAATGTCACAATTTATAACGTTGATATGCTTCCAGAAAGTGTACCTGATTTTTTCCGGTCAGGAATGAATGCTACAATAGATTTTATCGAGAATAGTAAAGAAAACACTTTAATTATTCCTCTTGATGCAGTGCATAAAGAAAAAGATGAAAGTTTTGTAATGTTAAAAAAAGGTGACACAAATGAATTAGTGAAACAAGTTGTTAAACTCGGGGCTACGGATGAAAAAAACGCAGAAGTCGTTTCCGGAATCGGTACCACTGATACCGTTGTAATTACCGGAAAAAAATTCGTTTTGCCAAAGAGTGAAAATGGCAGTAATCCATTTATGCCATTTGGCGCCAGGAAGAAACAGTCCGGCCAATCAGGACAAAGCCGTTAGTAAAAGCAAAATAACCTATGATTGAATTAAAAAAAGCAAATAGAACTTATCAGATGGGCAAAGTCGAAGTGGCTGCGCTTTGCGATGTTTCTCTGAAGATTAATGCCGGTGAATTTGTAGCAATTATGGGGCCTTCAGGCTCGGGAAAGTCAACGCTGATGCATATTCTCGGTATGCTGGATCGTCCTGATTCCGGTTCTTATTTTCTCGCGGATAGAGAAATCAGTAAACTTTCCGATGGAGATTTAGCTACTTTAAGAAATAGGGTAGTTGGTTTTGTTTTTCAGCAGTTCCATCTTTTACCGAGAATGACTGCACTGGAAAATGCGGAGCTCCCTTTAATTTATGCCGGAAAAAGACACTTAAAAGCACGCGCAAAAGAAGAGATTGAAGGAGTGGGGTTAAAAGACAGAATGTTGCATCGGCCAAATGAAATGTCCGGAGGCCAGCAGCAACGCGTGGCAATTGCCAGGTCATTGGTCAATGACCCTTTGATATTATTGGCAGATGAACCTACGGGAAACCTGGATTCCAAGAGCAAAGAAGAAATCATTGCCATATTAAAGAAGCTGAATGAAAAAGGAAAAACCGTAGTAATCGTTACCCACGAAAAAGAAGTTGCCGTACACGCTAGGCGTATCATTGAAATGCGTGACGGCCGGGTGATCTCTGATAAAACTATAGAAGACACAAGAAAAACCTCGGAATTGCCTAGTTTAATAGAAGATAATCTGATTGACAAACTCTTGTCCAAGCCGCATAAAGTGTCCGGAGAAACTAAATTCCTTGATTATTCAAGGCAGGCAATTTCTGCCATGCTTTCTCATAAAATGCGCTCGCT
>JAQUNE010000030.1 GCA_028717765.1 Candidatus Omnitrophota bacterium
AATTGTTTTTGCACATTCTGCCACATAAGGAAACATTGGTGTAGTGGCGGAGAAAGCAATTAAATCTAAGGGAGAATCTAAATACCGCGGGAGCTCCTTATTTTTTAATAAATTATAGACATGCAGCAATTCGACCTGATGGCCTTTTGATTTTAAAATCGCTGACAAAGAAGCAACGCCTTCGTAATAATGGCCGCTCCATCTAATATCAATATTCAGGTCCGGGTAAATAAAAAGGATTTTCATTCTTTATATACTTTTCCCCAATACGCCTTTAAAATTTCAATATTCTTCTCTACCCAATTTAAATTTTGCACATACCAATTTACAGTTTTATTAATTCCTGAATCAAAGCTAGTACGCGCCTTCCACCCTAACTTATTGATTTTTCTAGAATCCAGGGAATACCTAAAATCATGTCCAGGCCGGTCCTGAACATATCTTATCAGGCTCTTTGGTTTATTTAACAAAGCGAGAATTGTTTTTACTACCTTGATATTGGTCTCTTCACATTCGCTGCCAACATTATAGGTCTCTCCGACTTTCCCTTTTTCAATGATCTTTTCTATTGCTTGGGCTGTGTCCTCCACAAAAAGCCATTCTCTGACATTCAAACCCTTTGCGTATACCGGTACATTTTCATTTTTTAAAGCCTTGGAAACTATGACCGGAATAAGTTTTTCCGGGTATTGCCAGGGGCCATAATTATTTGAAGGCCTGAGAATAATTGCCGGGAAATCATATGTCCTGATATATGATTTAATCAATAAATCTGCGGCAGCCTTCGAAGCGGCATACGGACTATTAGGTTTTAAAGGGGAGCCTTCGTTGAAACTGCCTGATTTAATATCTCCGTATACCTCATCAGTAGAAAGATGGATAAATTTCTTTATTCCAAATTGTCTTGAGGCATCTAATAAGACCTGAGTGCCTAAACAGTTAGTCTCTAAAAAAACCTTAGAAGCCATGATGCTTCTATCTACATGCGTTTCCGCGGCAAAGTTAACAATAATTTCGCATTTTTCCTGCTTTAGGATTGAATTAACCAGGCTGCGGTTACAAATATCCCCTTTGTAAAACTTATACCTTCCCTTTACTGCCCTAAGCCGCTCTAAGTCACCGGCATAAGTAAGCTTATCAAGCAGCGTCACCTGATAACATTTTTTAACGGCGTATCGAATAAACTCACTTCCGATAAAACCTGCTCCGCCTGTAACTAATATTTTAGATATTCTACTACGCATTCTTCAAGCACCTCATGGATATCCCTGATTTTAAATCCACTAAGTTCGAGTTTTTCTGTAGACATAATCAGGTTAGTACGCACTAAATTCAGTTTGGCAAAATCAACCACTTCGTATTTAAAACCATTTACATGCTTCTTATATGTTTCCATTAGCTCCTGGTATCTTAACGGGCTTTTGTTCACAACGTTATAAATCCCCGTAGCATTAATCTTGAGCAAATGCTTAGTCGCCTGAATAAAATCCGGGATATATGTTACTGAATTAGGTAGGTTAATGACTTTATTATAACCCAATAACTTGGTAAGCAGATTACGCGGGTGCGGACGGTTATCTAAGGGGACGCGTAACCTAAGGATTAAAATCGGATATTTCTTGGCTAAATTGCTTAACGGCTGCTCTGAATAAATTTTCGTCCGGCTATAAAAAAGCTCAAAAAAATCAGGAACCTGGTCCTCTTTAATCGGAGTGCTTTTCTTATAATCGTAATGATAAATACAACCGCTACTAATATGTACTAGCTTAACCTTCTTTCTAATACAAAGTTCAGCCAAAATCAAAGGAACGAAAGCATTTGAAAAAAGCGCTTTATCTATGCTTGATTCGCAGGCATCCACATTTTCGCCAATATGACCAATGCAGTTGATAATCGTTTCTGGGTTAAATTTTGCGATTGCCGCTTCTGCATCAGCATAAGAATAAATTTTTTGATCTGAAAGCTCATAATTTAATTCTTCCTTTAACCTGCTTGCTACAAAACCTTTTCCTAAAATCAAAGTTTTACCGCTCATCCGTACAAACCTTTCTCAGATAGTCCCCATAATCTGTGTTAGTCTCTTTAGCTAGCTTTAATAACTGCATTTTATTGATATACCCCATGCGATAAGCAATCTCTTCGACACAGCCTATTTTTAGGCCCTGCCTTTCTTCAACTGTCTTGATGAATATCGAAGCATCAATTAAGGCATCCCGAGTGCCGGTATCGAGCCAGGCATAACCGCGCCCTAATAATTTCACCTTTAATTTGCCATTCTTAAGGTACTTTTTATTCAAATCGGTAATTTCCAGCTCGCCCCTGCGCGACGGCTTCAATGACTTGGCAATCGCCACCGCCTTCTGATCATAAAAATAAATTCCGCAAACCGCATAGTTAGATTTGGGCTGTTTGGGTTTCTCCTCAATTGACAATACCTGGCAACAATCATTGAATTCTATCACACCGTAACGCTGGGGGTCTTTAACATAATAGCCAAAAATAACCGCCCCGGAACTTAAATTGGAGGCCTCTTTTAACAATTCAATGAGATCATTTCCATAAAAAATGTTATCCCCCAAAATTAAACAAACATAATCCTTACCGATGAATTTTTCCCCGATGATTAAGCTTTGCGCAATACCATTTGCTTCTTTTTGAACAGCGTAACGCAGCTTAATCCCAAGTTTTTTTCCATCGAAAAAAAGTTCTTTAAATCTCGGGAGGTCGCGCGGCGTGGAAATGATCAGAATATCCCTAATCCCTGCCAGCATAAGCGTGGAAAGCGGATAATAAATCATCGGCTTATCATAAACCGGCAGCATCTGTTTACAAACACCTTTAGTAAGCGGGTATAGCCTTGTAGCCTTTCCCCCAGCTAAAATTATCCCCTTCATCTCTAAAATCATCCTTTCTTTAAAGAGAAAATTGAGCTTGTTTCTTAAGGTTAGAAAGCCTGATTCTTATCGACAGTCAAAAGAAAATTTTAGCACATCTGGGGTAAAAAGCAAGGGATTTTTGGCAGGATTCTACACTTATTGCTAAGACTTAACTCTAAATAAATTAAAGAGTTACAAAACAAAAGGGGAGCGTAAACTGCCTCCCCTTTTGTTCAAAAAGATAGTTCTTATAAACCCTTCTTTACTACATAATCTGTAAGGTCTACCACCCGGCAAGAATACGCCCATTCGTTATCATACCATCCTAACACTTTCACTAGTTTCCCGTCGATAACTTTGGTCAATTCTGCATCGAAAATACAAGAATAATTAGAGCCATAAAAATCCTTGGAGACCAACGGCTCGGTTAAATACTGCAGGATTCCCTTAAGACTAGTCTCTGAAGCTTGTTTATAAGCCGCGTTTATAGACTCAACAGTAGCGTCTTTTTCCACAATACAAGATAGGTCAGTAAGCGACACATCCGGAGTAGGAACCCGGATTGCCAAGCCATCCATCTTGCCTTTTAATTCCGGCAAAACCTCTCCGATCGCCTTTGCTGCACCGGTTGAGGTAGGGATCATAGATACCGCTGCCGCGCGTGCGCGCCTTAAATCCTTATGCGGTAAATCCAGAATCTTCTGGTCATTGGTGTAAGAATGGATCGTAGTCATCAAACCGCTCTTAATCCCGAAATTATCCAAGAGCACCTTAGCCATGGGAGCCAAACAATTAGTAGTACAGGATGCATTTGAAATAATATTATGTTTTTTCGGGTCATAATTCTTCTCGTTCACTCCTAAAACAATAGTAATATCCTGGCCCTTTGCCGGAGCAGTAATAATAATCTTCTTTGCCCCGCCATTTTGCATATGGCCGATGCATTTCTCTTTATCAGTAAAAACTCCGGAAGATTCAATTACCACATCCACGCCATAATCCTTCCAGGGAATCTCCGCAGGAGATTTTGCGCTCAAAACTTTTAATGTCTTTCCATTTACTATTAAGGCATCTTCTTTGGCCTCTACACTTGCGTTTAGGGCACCGAAATTTGAATCGTGTTTTAAAAGGTGCGCCAAAGTCTTTGTCCCGACGGGTAAATCATTCACTGCCACAAATTCAAGGGCATTACTGTTCTTCGCTAGGGCTGCACGATAAACCAACCTACCAATCCTTCCAAAACCATTAATACCAATTTTTACTGCCATTTTCCTTCCTCCTTATATTTTTATTGGTTTTCTGATTTACTCTTTTACGTTTTTCAAATATTTTACAGCGAGTTCCGGCGAGGTGGGATCGAGGTAAAAACCACTTCCCCACTCAAAACCTGCAGTACGCATCAATTTAGGCATGAATTCAATGTGCCAATGATAATACTCCGGTCCGCTTTCGCCGTTAACCGGCGAAGAATGCAGGATAAAATTATACGATAGATTAACAAATACCTTTTTTACCCTCGTGATAGTCTCAATCAATATTGTAGCCAATGCGGGAATTTCTTCCGCAGGCATATGGCAAAAATATCCGGCGTGTTTCTTAGGGATGATCCAGATTTCAAAGGGGAAACGCGAAACGAATGGGCAAAATGCAATAAAATTCTTATTTTCAAAGATTATTCTTTCTTTTTCCTGAGTCTCCTGCCTGATAATATCGCAAAAAATACAACGTTCGCGGTAATCAAAATAGTTCTCCGCACCCTTTATCTCTTCAGCGACATTCTTAGGCACCATGGGAAGTGCTACCATTTGCGTATGGGGATGCTCCAAGCTCGCCCCGGCAGCCTTACCGTAGTTTCTGAAAAGCATGATATATTTAAAACGTTTATCCTTAGTTAAGTCAATTGCCCTCCTGCACCACATCTGTAAGATATTTTCAACTTCCGGATTTGATAAATCAGAGATATCCTTATGGTGATAGGGGGTTTCGATCAACACTTCATGCGCACCGACGCCATTGGACATATCATAGATCCCGATCCCCCTTCTATCCAATTCTCCCTCAATCTGCAAAGCGGGAAATTTATTGGGAACCACCCGAACCTGCCAACCTGGAGTATTGGCTGTAGTACTAGGATCGCGAAAACAATCAATTTCCGGAGGAGTCATTGCTTCATTACCATAACAAAAAGGACAAACTCCACCCTTTGGGATATATTGCTCGTACTCAAAATCTTCCGGCTTATTCGGATGATCCGTATCAACGATTACCCATCTACCAACAATCGGATCCCTGCGTAATTCTGACATTTAAATTTCTACCTCTCTTAAAAATTTTGCTGCCGTTTCGGGCGGTAAGGGGCAGATATAAAAACCAGTTCCCCATTCAAATCCGGCAACGCGGGTTAAACGCGGGATAATCTCAATATGCCAATGATAATCATTATCAATACTTCTCCAGTAACCTAATTTTTGCCTGCGAAACGGAGCAGTATGCAAAACATAATTGTATGGGGGGTCATTCAGGCCCTTTTTTAATTTTGAAAGTACGGTTTTCATTACCTTGGCGAGATTTTTTTTCCCATCCGAATCAAGCGAAGTAAAATCACAAGCATGTTTTTTCGGCAAGATCCAGGTCTCAAAGGGAAAACGCGCGGCAAAAGGAGAAACTGCAATAAAACCGTCCAAATCAAGGATTAAACGCTCCTTTGCCTGTAATTCCTGGTTAATTAAATCGCAAAAAATACATCTCTCATGATAATCATAGTACTGCCTGGCACCGGTAAGTTCTTCTTTTACCCGTTTAGGATTTACAGGTGTGGCGATCATTTGGCTCCTAGAATGCTTAACCCGGCCGCCCCCGGCAACCCAGCCATAATTCTTAAAGATCATCACGTATTTAAAGCGCAGGTCCTTTTCCAGGTCCGTCATTCTATCTATATAACAGGAAAAGACCCTTGCGATTTGCTCTTCGCTTAAGTCTGCCATATTGGCAATATGCTGATTACTCTCGACGATGATTTCATGCGCACCAATGCCATTCATCAGATCATACAGCCCCTTACCTCTGCGCTCAAGTTCTCCTTCGATGCGCAAAAAAGGAGCGATACTCGGGACAACCCTTAAATCCCAGCCCGGGCTATTGCGGGGTGTATTTTTCGGACGGATGGCATAGATTTCAGGAGGAGTTTGCGACTCACTACCTTCGCAAAACGGACAGGGCTTTTCTACGGGGCCACTTTCAGAAAGATTGGAGAATTGATCAGGGCGATTCGCTCTTTCTGTAGCAATGATCACCCATCTTCCGATTACCGGATCTTTTCTTAATTCTGGCATCTTTTAAATTTAATTTTAAAGAGAAATTTATCTCATATTTAAAGCTTGTTAATTATATCACACTAAATTATTTATGCAATTATTTTTTTCCAAAAATCTCTCCTAAGGAAATTTCATGGCCCGAAAGAAATTCCTGTACCTGCATCCTTCTCTTGCCTTCCGGCTGCAGTTCTTCAATCAGTAAATCGCCTTTTCCCGCGGCCACTACTATGCTATCTTTAAAAATATGCGCCACTTCCCCAGGGGTGTATTTTTTTCTTTCTAACTCCTGAGGATAAACGCTTGCTTTGTAGATCTTTAATAATTTTCCGCGATAATATGTAAAAGCTCCCGGCCAATTCAAAGAACCTCTGATCAGGTCACAAATTTCTCCTGCAGATTTTTCCCAAACAATTTTTCCGTCGGACTTGCGTAGTTTCGGGGCGAAAGTAACCTGCTTATCATCTTGTTTGATTAATTTAAGGGTTTGCTTTTTTATTGGTTCAACTATTGCGATTAAAATTTTGGCAGCCAAATCAGCCAGCTTATTTTCTAAAGACAAGGCTGTATCAGTCTCAAGAATATCCAGTCTTTCCTGTGCAAGAATCTCTCCGGCATCCATTTTTTTGTTCATTTTAATAACGCTAATTCCCGTAACTTCCTCCCCATTGATTATTGCCCAATTGATGGGAGCTGCGCCACGGTATTTTGGTAATAATGAGGCGTGTAAATTAACCGAAAATATCTTAGGAATTTCCAATACCTCTTCTGAAAGAATCTGGCCATAGGCAATGACCACAAATAAATCACAATTTTGCGCCTTTAGAAAGCTTATCGCTTCAGGAGAATTAATATCTTCCGGCTGGTAAATTTTGCAATTGTATTTTTCGGCTAGGCTTTTGATTACAGTATGCCCCAGATGCATCCCCCGGCCGCTCTTTTTATCTGGCTGAGTGACCACAGTAACCACCCTTTCGCCTGCTTGGAACAAGGCCTCTAAAGAGGCGGCTGCAAAATGTGAACTTCCAAAAAATATTATATTCATAATGGGTCTACATCCACTGTTACTATTATACCTGAATGCGCAAAATCTTTTAGCTCTTTTTTTAAAAAATCTGAGGCCTTTTTTATATTGTGCGCGATGAGCATGATCTGCCAACAAAAATTCCCCCGTAATTTATGCGGATCTGCAACACCGACGGAGAGAACCTTTAATTTTTCTTTAGCAGCGACCTGTAACCTTTCGAATAAACGATTACTCGCATCTTTTACCTTTTCATCTTTTATCCCGCGCAATTTTATCTTGATCAGATGCTCAAAAGGAGGAAATTTTAACTGTTTTCTTTGTTTTAGTTCTTCCTGGTAAAAATATTCAGGGTCATTTTTCCAAATAGCCTGAAATGCCTGATGTGTAACAAAAGAGGTCTGAATGATCAGCTTCTTTTGCGTCAAATTTAATAGCCCAGACAACAAATGGAAGGTTTTTTCCCCGGAGCGCAAATCAGCCAGATTTAAAGAATTATCAATTGCCACTACACCTACCAGGTCAAACTTTAAATCCTGCCGCCTGAGAATGGAACTGGTAGCAATAAAAATATCGCCTTTCTCCAAATCTATTTCTCGCCGGTTATCTAGACAAGCAATTCTTGCCTGAGGAAATAACCTGGCAAGTTCATTCTCTATTTTTTCTGTACCGGTCCCGGAAAATTTAATATATCCTGAATTGCATGACGGGCAGATCTTTGGTGCTTCCATTTTAAAATTACAATAATGGCACTTGAGTTTATTTTCATGAAAATAAAAGGTTAAATTTATGCTACAACGCGGGCATTTCAGAACTGCCTGGCATTGTAAACATGCGGCAAGGCTGGAATACCCCTTCCGGTTAATAAACAATAAACTTTTTCCTTTTTGAGAAAGCACGGAATAAATTGAATCTTCGAGTAAATTCGAAAAAATTGTACTTTTTTTTCTTTCTGCAAACGAAAGATTTTTTAAATCAATAAATTTAATTTCAGGAAGATTTCCCCCCCTTGGTAAGACTAGATGATCAAATTTCCCCTTTTTAAGCAAAAGAAAACTTTCTAAAGAAGGCGAAGTAGAACCCAGAATAAGGTTAGTTTTCTCTATCTCTGAACGTAATAAAGCAATCTCTCTGGCATGATAATGTGGCACCTGATCTTGTTTATAAACCGTGTCCTGTTCCTCGTCGATAATTATCAAACCAAGATTAGGAAGCGGAGCGAATATTGCTGAACGGGTACCGATAACGATATTCTCTTGCCCGCAGGCAATTCTCGCCCACAGCTCATTTTCGTAAGGGCCATGCCTATATAGAAGGCAAGCCTTAACATTAAGACTAGATTCTATTTTCTCTTTAACTTCCTGCAGAGAAGCTACGTCCGGCAGAATAACGATTACTTTATAATTATTTTCTAATGTATTCTTTATCTTCTCTAGGTAAAAATCCCATCTGCCTATTCCGCTTAAATCATGAAGTAATGTCCTCTGCGGTTTTAAAATGTTCGAAGATTTTTCAGAAGGATACTTACAAACGGGCATTCTTCTACCCTTACGTATACCTTCAGGCAATGCTGTCTCAATTGCCTCCCCCCAAAAACAACAATAATAATCGGATAATTTTTTAGTCAGCAAAAGCATATTCTTGTTCAGTACTGGAAATTCATCAATTACCTCCAATACCGGTTTATGATATTTAATTTTGCTTTGGCTGGTCAAATCAACACAAAACCCGATTTTTTTACTGTTGCAGAAATTTACCCAGACCCTTTTTCCGAGGGAAATTTTATCTTTGAGTGATTCAGGGACTGAATAATCAAAGGGCCCTTCAACGGCTAGCCCCAGTACGATTTTGGCAAATAACATGGTAGATTCCCTCAAGTGTGTCGGGTTTCCTGATCTTTTTAACCTCTTCTTTTAAACGCATAAGTTCTCCAGGATTTTCCTTTAGTTCTAATACTGCCCTTTTTATCTCTGCGGGCTCTTTAAAATACACCCCAACACCGCTTTCTTTAAGCGCTACGATATTGGCTAATTCCTGGCCGGGGATAGCAGAAACAAATACTGGGATTAATTCCATTGCTAGGGCTTCAGAGATACTTAAACCTCCGGGCTTAGTGATCATCACATCAGAAACTGCCATTAATTCATGGATATTATCGACAAAACCGTATATTTTTACATTGCTTAACACCCTCTGCTTAAGCCGCCTGTATAAATTTTCGTTTCTTGCGCAAACAACCAATACCTGCGCCTCCTGGTGCAGTTCCATGGCAATTTCTTCCAGGGGGCCGGTTCCAAATGACCCGGTCATGATTAATACGGTAAACTTGCCTGGCTCTAGGCCTAATTTTTCTGAAACTTCCTTCCTGCTATAGCTAGAGTAAAACTTAGCATCAACAGGGATTCCAATATCCTTAATATGCTCGGCACTCACCCTTTCATTAAGTAATTGCCTTTTGGTAAAAGCAGAGCTTACGATATAAAGATCCGTAGGATTTGAGATCCAAAATGGATGTACCCCAAAATCCGTAATCACGGTTAACAACTTTGAACTGATATTTCCGGTTTTTTTTAGGTGAGCGGCGATTTCCGAGGATAAAAAGTGGGTAGAAATAATGAAATCCGGATTTTCTCTAATCAAAAAGTCAGAAAATTTCTTTGTCTGCAGCCTGTTCAAGAAAATTGCTATGGGGCGGCTGATTCTACGCAGAAACATAGCCTGGGTAATGGAGAAAAATAAATACCAAAGAAAAGGCGCGTGTACAACTAATGTAGCGTATCCCTTAACGTAAGAATATTTGAATAATCTACCTGCCTCATCCAGCACATTAACAAGACTACAATCTATTTTTTTATCGCGATTTTTTAAGTAGTCGTATAAAGCCTGAGCTGCTTTGGTATGCCCAGCTCCACAAGAAGCATGTACTACAATTACTTTCATAAGTAAGCCTTTATTTTTTTTCTAAAATAAGCCTTGCAGCTAAAAAGAGATCCTTGCGCATAAAGTCAGGCTGAATCTCCCAACATTTTTGATTACGTTTTTTTTCCTTACCGGAAAATACCAATATAGATTTACAACCAGCAGCTTTGGCGGTATGGATATCGCGGATAGTATCACCGATAAAAAAAGTTTTTTTGAGGCTTACCGGATATTTCTTTACTACTAACTTAATGAGGCCTGTTTTTGGCTTACGGCAGGAGCAGTGTACTTGCTTACGATGCGTACAGTAATAAACTCCTTCGATATCTCCACCTGCTTGCCTGATTTCTCGAAGCATATTTTGCGTGATCTCCTCCAGCGCTTTTTTGGAAAAAACTTTTTTTCCTACTCCTGCCTGATTAGAAATAACAAATAACCTGTAGTCATTTTTGCTTAAAAGGGCAATCGCTTTTTTTACCCTGGGTAAAAAACGAAAATACTTCCAGTGAGTAACATATTTCCTGTCACCGGGGTACCTATTAATCACACCGTCGCGATCAAGAAAAATAGCTTTCATTCTCTTTTACCCATGCACTTAATTTCCTCAACCCATCTTTTACCGGAGTTTTAATTTTCCAGTTAAGTGAATTTTGAAGTTTTGTGGTATCGGTAACATAAACCTTTTGATCAGAAGGCCTCCAATCGGAAAATTTAACTTTTGGGCTCTTCCCAGTTAAAATCTTCAATTCCTCCAAAAATTCCAATAAGGAAATAGTATTATCCGGCCCACCTCCAATATTAAAAAGGCCCCTTTCTAAATCGCTAGTAATGAAACGATTAAAAGCATCAACTAAGTCGTCAGCATAAAGCATATCACGCACCTGCTTGCCGTTTCCGTAAATAGTAATCGGTTTGTTAAAGAGTGCGGCGATAATAAACCAGGCTACCCAGCCTTGATCCTCAAAACCAAATTGCCGTGTGCCGTATGTACACGACATTCTAAACACCGCGGTTTTCATTTTATAGATATGGCTATATTCCTGCACATATAAATCACCGACGAGTTTAGAAACTCCATATGGCGTATGCCCGGTTAAATCAGTAAGCATATTCTCTGCTACCCCTTTAACTCCCTTAAAAGTATATCTTTTTTCCAATTCCTCTAAAGGAATTTTATCCACATTCTCGCCATAGACTTTATTGGTTGAACAATAAACAACTACTGTATCTTTGGATTTTTTACGTACAGCCTCTAAAGCATTTAATGTTCCAAAGGCGTTGATGCTAAAATCTTCCTTTGGCATACGCACACTAGAAGGCACGCCAGGTTGGCCTGCGGTATGGATCAATACATCAACCCCGCGGCCGACTGCTTTAGCCAGATCCTTATCATTACGCACATCCCCCTTTATCCGCTCAATATTCTTGAATTGTTTCAGATAGTTCCAGTTAAATTCTACTGATGCTTTTTCGTAACCGAAGATCTGTGAACGCATCAGGTTATCCAAAACTATAACTTTATTTTTCGGATTACTCGATGCGAAGAACTCTGCAGCGTGGCTACCTACCATTCCTGCCCCTCCAGTGATTAATACTCTCATTTTATCTCCTTGTGTGATCTCGCCATTTCGCGATATTTTAAATAGCTTAAAAATTGATAGAATCCGGCAAAAAAACCGATAATAAAACCAAAGAATCCGTCTTTGTATCCTTTTCTCACAAAGTAGGTACGAATAAAGCGGTCAAGGGTGCGATAAAAAAACCTGCCAAAGCGCATGGGCTTATTCTGACCTAACCACTTCTGGGCTTCCCTAGTAGTCTGATTATTCAGTTTATTTAGAAAATCTTCAATATTTTTGTACGAGAAATGAATAATATCCGATTGCAAGTGCCCGCAGGGATCATCCATAAAGGCGCGCGGATGCACAGAAACTTCCTCGTAGCGGAATTTATCTTTGCGAAAAAGCCGCAGTTGCGGGCTAGGATACCATCCGCCAAACTTAACCCAATAATCACCGATATAGTTTCTTCGAGGAATAGTAAAACCATTACAATCTGTATGCTGGCTCAAAATCTCCTTAATCTCGTCCTGTAACTCATCGGTAACCCGCTCGTCGGCATCCAGGC
>JAQUNE010000031.1:0-6786 GCA_028717765.1 Candidatus Omnitrophota bacterium
CTATCAGCCGGCAAGATCTTCAGTACGCTATATTCATTAGTGTCTGTGGCACGCTCGAGTTTAAAGCCGGTTTCGTTAGTGGCGTTATCTTTCCAGGTCAATTCAATCTGGCTGCTGGAGACTGCCCTTGCCTTAAAATCACTGGGCGCTTCCGGAATAACTTTATGAGTAGTGGCTTTAGCACCGTAAGAACAGGCAATGTAAGATGAATCCCCTCCATTCTTATAGGCACAAACAATATAGTAATATGTTGTATTTGATTCAAGATTTGAGTCGTGGTAGCTTTGCGTATTCGGTTGCAGATTTGCAATATCTTCGTATCCACTTCCTGAGACTAGGCTACGCTGAACAACAAAACCACTTTCATCACTTGAATTATCTAACCAAGCTAAATCAATTTCTGATCCGGATAGAGCAACGGCTTTGAGATCTATAGGAGTATTAGGCATAACAGTTGTATTTGACGCGACATTAGAATAACCGGAATTTCCTGCTGCATTCACAGCCTGCACCCGGTAATAATATTTCGTATTTTCGATTAGCCCTGGATCAAGATATCCAGTAACATTAGCAGCTGTAAGATGAATTTGAGCGAATTCACTGGTTTCGGTCCTGCGTTCAATTCTAAAACCAGTTTCATTAGTAGAATTATCTACCCAGCTTAGATTAAGCTCTGAAGCTGAAACATTGGCCACGATCAAACCAGTAGGAGCCTGCGGTAAATTTACTGCTGTAGTAGCATCTACTCGATTAGAATAATCTGATGTGACTGTTGAATTCAAAGCGCAAATCTTATAATAGTAAGTAGTGCCCTCGCTTAAACCATGATCATGATAACTTCTCACAGTAGCGTCGTTTACTAAAAAGACGTTCGGGAAATTCACTCCATCTAACCCGCGAATAATCTGAAAACCAGTGAGGTTTAATCCATTATGCTCCCAGTTTAAATCAATCTGGCTGGAGCTTATTACTGTGGCGGATAAATTTTGCGGTACCGCCGGCACAGGTATCGGTGTCGTAGCATTAGCAATATTTGAATAATCTGAATCTCCCGCAGAATTGGTTGCCCTGATTCTATAGTAATATTTTCTTCCTCCCTCTAAACCTAGATCTTCAAAATTTGTGAGATTAGCTTCTATGGTCCTAATTTCACTAAAATCCGTAGAATCAGTTTTACGTTCAATTTTAAAGCCAGTTTCATTATTAGCATTATCCTTCCAGCTTAAATTAATCTGTGTAGGGTCAAAGGCAACTGCTGCTAAACCAGTTGGAGCCAAAGGAAGTGTCACCGGCGTAGATGCCTCGGCAATATTAGAATTAGCAGAGTCCCCTACCAAGTTAAACGCACGGACACGATAATAATATTTTGTTCCTTCCAAGAGTTTCTTATCGCTATAGCTAATCACTCCGGCATTCACAATCTTAATCTCTACAAAATTTCCCCCTTCGATCCGACGTTCAATTTTAAAACCATTCTCGTTATGAGAATTATCTTTCCAATTTAATTCAATTTGTATTAAAGGTAACGGTGCAACAGTAAGCGAAAGCTCGGTAGGCCCTTCCGGAATACCCGTAATCGTAGTAGCGCTGGCAGTATTGGTGTACAAAGAATTACCTGCGCTATTGTAGGCACGTACCCTGTAATAATAAGTAGTATCCGCAGCCAATCCGGTATTACTAAATTCTTCTATGCCAGGGCCTACTGCGCCAATTTGCACAAAATCTACATCTGTACTAAGTTTACGTTCAATTTTATAACCATCCTCATTGGTAGAATTACGCACCCAATAAAGTTTAATTTCTGTGGAAGAAGCTACTGCTGCTGCCAAAGCCGTAGGTGCAGCAGGAATACTTTGCGGCGTAGTCGCCTGCGCAATATTAGAAGCATCAGAATCTCCGAGTAAGTTCATCGCGCGCACGCGGTAATAATATTTAGTCGCCGCAGATAGCTGCGTATTGCTATAGGTAGTCACATTTGCATTAACGATCCCTATTTCCACAAAATCAGTTCCTTCAAGATGGCGTTCAATTTTAAAACCGGTTTCATTATTCGAATTGTCTTTCCAGCTTAAATCAATCTCTTGCGCAGAACTAGCCACTGCAATAAGGTCGCTCGGCACATTGGGAAGAACAGGGCTCGTCGTGGCATGGGCAATATTTGTAACTACAGAATTTCCCGCTGCGTTATATGCAAATACCCGGTAGTAGTAGGTTGTATTAGCACCCAATCCACCATCACTAAAACTTTCTAGGCCAGCGCCAACTGTTCCAACCTGTTTAAAATCAGCATCCGCTTTTAGGCTGCGCTCAATCTTAAACCCATCTTCATTGGTAGAATTACGCACCCAGTATAGCCTGATTTCATTTGCAGAAGCAGTAACAGCTGCCAGTGCCGTGGGAGCACCCGGAACAGCTAAAGAAGTCGTAGCTTGCGCAATATTTGAATAACCGGAATTTCCCACCAAATTAAAAGCACGCACGCGGTAATAATATTTAGTTTTTTCATCTAATTGGGTATCGCTATAATTAGTAACTGCGGCATTAACAATTCTAACCTCTATAAACTCCGCCCCCTCAATATGGCGCTCAATTTTAAAACCGGTCTCATTATCCGAATTATCCTGCCAGCTTAAATTAATCTGAGAACTAGAAACCACGGCAGCAGCCAGTCCGCTTGGTTGCGTGGGGATTCCTGGATTAAGTGGCGCAGTACCAATATTTGTATATTCTGAATTTCCCGCACTATTATAGGCACAGACCCTATAATAATAGGTATTATCCAAATTAATGCCCGTATCGTCAAAAATATTGGTATTTGCCCCAACCGTTGCAATTTGGCTAAAATCTGTATCTGGCTTGAGGCTGCGTTCAATCCTAAAGCCTGCTTCATTATTAGAATTATCTACCCAGGTGATCCTGATTTGAATAGCAGAACTAATACTGACCCCTAAAGCGGTTGGCGCAATAGGTAAACTTTGCGGTGTTGTTGCATCAGCAATATTAGAATATTCTGATTGTCCGGCGGTATTATAGGCACGAATACGATAATAGAATTTTGTATTCGGGCTAATTCCTATATCTCTATAAGTGGTTGTGTCTGCGTTTAAGATAGTAATAACTGCAAAGTCCATCCCTTCTAAGTGGCGCTCTAATATAAAACCAACCTCATTATGAGAATTATCTTTCCAGTTTAGGTCAATTTGTGACGAAGAAGTAGCCAAAGCAGAAAGCTCGCTCGGAGCATTCGGGATACCAGTATATGTGGAAGTGCTATCAACATTGCTATATTCGGAATTCCCTACCTTATTAAATGCACGTACTCTAAAATAATATTGAGTATTAGGAATTAAATTTTTACTGTTATAATTCGTACTATTGGCCCCGATTGTGTCTATTTGAGTAAATTCAGTATCTTGCGTACGGCGTTCAATCTTAAAGCCCTCTTCATTATTAGAATTATCTATCCAGGTAATGCCGATCTCATTTGCGGAAATTGCATATGCGCCTAAAGCAGTTGGCGCAGCAGGTAAACTTTGTGGTGTTGTTGCATCAGCAATATTGGAATATTCTGACTGTCCGGCGGTATTATAGGCGCGTACCCGGTAATAAAACTTAATCAGAGGACTTAAACCCATATCGCTATATGAATTCTGATCTGCATTCACAATGTAGATTACCGCAAAATCAGTACCCTCCATGCGCCGCTCGATCATAAACCCTACTTCATTATGGGAATTATCTTTCCAGTTCAAATCAATCTGCGTTGGAGAAGAAGCTAGTGCAGTAAGTGCGCTCGGAGCATTAGGAACACTAGTAGAAGTAATAACTGAACTAATATTCGAATATTCTGAATCTCCCAGATTATTGAAAGCCCTCACGCGGAAATAATACTTGGTATCGGAAGCCAAGCCACTATTTATATAATCCATAATATTTGGCCCAACAATATCTATTTGGGAAAATTCGCCATCTTCGCTGCGGCGTTCAATCTTAAAACCATCCTCATCTTCAGAATTATCCACCCAGGTTAAGGACACCTGATTCGGAGAATTTACGCTTGCTCCTAATGCTGTCGGCCCTGCAGGAATACCTTGTGGAGTTAAAGTTTGTGCAGTATTAGAATTAGCTGATTCTATTGTCTGATTATAGGCGCGCACTCGGTAATAATACATCGTGCTGGATTTAGCCTGGTTATCGTTAAAAGCAGTGACGTTATTATTTACAGTTCCTATTACTTTAAAATCACTTTTTTCAGTCCTGCGCTCAATTTTAAAACCGGTGATTTGTGGAGACAAAGCTATAACACGTAAACCGGCTTGAGGGCTAACATTACGCAAACCACTATCCCAATGTAGATTAATCAAAGAACTTGAAATTGCGCTGGCCTTAAGATTAGTTGGTGCTGGTAATTCCTGTGTTCCGGGCGTTTTAAGATGAACCGCTTCTGATCTACATTCCGTGTATAATTCACCATCAGCTGTTGAATATACCCTATAATTATATTCTGTATCGGGGCTGACGGTTTTATCGCTAAAGGTAGTAGCATTTTTTGCGACATTTTTATCCACTGTAATATATCCTGCGTCTGAGGCTTGGGTAAGGTCCTTACGCCGGATAATAAAATTGTTAATTTTTTGCGCGTTAGGCTTTTTAAAATCATAACCCCAAGCCAGATCAACTTGGCGCGCTGTAATATTTATTGCAGTAAGATTTAATGGGGCCGGAGGCAAAACCAGGGCCTCTAAAGATACCTTAATTCCATTGCTTTCTCCTGCAGCATTAATTACCCGAACCTCGCCGCTCACGGCTTCTGCGGGAACTTTACAGGTAATCTCTGTATCGGTCCAGGAATCAATCGGACAAACTGCTTTATTTTCAAACTGCACCTGAGAAACATCTTGTTGGTCCCCGAAATCCTTACCTTTAATAGTCAATGTCCCTTCCGGGGTAGAGGTTTTCGGATTGATCTCGACAATAATCGGCGGAAAGGTTACTTTTTCTAAATAGACATTATGCTTATCCGCCCAGACAATACGATTTGAACTAATTTTTGGCTGAGAATGATCGTTTAGATTTAAAAAAGAATAATTCGCAACTTTAACCTCCATGTCTTTTGCAAGGTCATAAAGATAGATTCCCGATCTTCCTTTCTTATCGCTACTCCAGGTAACTTTATCCCGGTCAATATCTATTCCTACTGAATTTCCGATATCCATAGCTATTCTTTTCTCTTTTCCCGTAGATAGATCATAGAGGTCAAGATCCGTCCTATTATTGCGCAATGAATGGCTAAAATCCAGCCAAGCTACTTTATCGTTAGAGATTTGTGGAGAGTCACAATGGTAGTTAGAGATGCGATTTTTTTTCTGATTAGCAAGATTATAAAAATAGATTCCGCTAGAGTTACCGAATTGATCTATATTATCAAAAACTACGCCTTTTTTATCTATAGAAAAACCATACACATTTCCGGAAGCAATCTTAATTCGTTTATTTAAGGACGGATCATTTAAATCGACTAAATTTAAAGAAACGCCGTCATCCCAGGCAATCTTGCCATCGCTAATCCGGGCACTAAACGCCCTACTTGCGGTATCTATGCGCTTTACCAAACCGGTGGAAAGGTCATAGACAAAGATATCTCCTCGTCCAAGCTGATTCCTATTGATCCAAATCAATTTATCCCGATTAAAATCGTCAAGATAATGAAATGGAATAATTTTATTTTTTTCACCGGTCAAAAGGTCATATTTATAAATACCTGCTTGCCTGCCGGTTTGCGACCATACCACATTATCCCCCCAGATAAGGGCGGAAAAAGGCAAGCCCTGCTGCGCTAAGGTAGGCAATTTTTCTTCCTTTATATCTACAACACTAAATAAGACCTCTTTCTCTACCCTATGCTGATCGTCTGTTACAATAAAGACCACCTTATACGTTTTCCCTTTATCCTTCATATTGGGGCTCCAAGAGACTATTCGTGTTAAAGGATTAAAATTGAATCCTGGAATACGCTCAGCTCCAAGACAAGAAATAACCACTTTTCCTTGTGCCGTGGAAGGATCATCAGGGTCCCTGGCTTCTACCTTAAATCTTAATGGCCTACCGATAGCTGTACCGTGCCCATGCAAATTTATAAACTCAGGGGCTTCACTCTTATTATCAATAGTAATATTTTTGAAATCGGCCAGCTCAATATTCTTTTGATCCTTGGTAACTTTTACTTTTAAAATTAAGACATACTCTCCATCCTCTAACCCTGCAGTATCCCAGAAACATAAAGAACTGTCCCTGATCATAGTTGTGGCTGGCCGTTCAATGATTTTCTTTATTTCTGTAGGCCTATTTTTAGGTGCATAAAAAAGCTGGTACTCCTTAAAACCTTCTTCCAAATACGCACTTCCCACAATATTAACTTTATTATTCGGCAGTGTATGCAAAAATTCCCCTTCTTTCGGAGTAGTAATATAAACAAGTTGCGCAGGCATGGCAGTTTGCCCCAAAGGAACTCCTGAGCTATCAGCCAGCGTATTATAGGTAAAGGAAAATGGCGACAACAAAATTACTGAAATAATAAACGCTAATCCGCGCTTGCTATTTAATAAATGTTTTTTCATTTTTCCTCCGTTGCTTTATACATCCTGATTAATTCTTCTTCCATATCTTGTTTATTTAAAGCACCTTTTTCTTTAAAGGCATCGATAATCTCTTCGATTAATTTCACCCGCGGGATATGGATCCCATGAGAAAAATAAATATCCTTCTCTAATTCATCGAGAAAATCCA
>JAQUNE010000031.1:6886-12055 GCA_028717765.1 Candidatus Omnitrophota bacterium
CCCTCAAGGCAACTAGTTGTCTTGAGGGCAAAGAAAATAAAAACCCTAAAGGCTTTTTCTTTAGGGTATTTCCTTTTGGCAACCCCGCTATCCGCTTTAGATTACAGCGGATCGGAAGCTTTGCGCCCCAGCATTACTGCTAGTTAGCCTTTATCAGTAGGTACAGAATACCAAATTGTCAAAATTCCATATTATATTTAAAATATAGCATATTTTTCACAGTTTGCAAGTCAGGGGGGGATTAATCTATAGAGAGCTTTGAGATCGCGAAAACGCCTTCCAAAGACTGCGTATCAGGCTTGACATTTAGATCTAACTTTTTTATTTTTAAAAGAGATAATGAATTTTCCAGGCTATAGATAAACTTTATATATCCTTCTAAATCCCCTTCGGTCCTTAGGTCTATGATCAGCTCTTTGTACAAATCAAGATTTTTCGAAGTTTGTGGCCGGATATCAACTATGCGGATATTCGCTTCTTTAGTTAACCTTTCTAATTCCGATAAGGTAGTAACCAAAGTATCTTTACCTGTAAGCAGAGATTCATCTGCGGAGGCTGCTTTTTCCTGCTTCTTCTGAATACTTTCTTTTTGGCTAAGCAGCCAGAGGTACTTCTTGAGCTTGCCCCGTGTCACGGTAATCTGCTGGTTCAAAAGTTCGTTTTTCTTAACTATTGGAGAAAGCGCAAAATTAAAAACTAAACTAAAAATAACGACACCTGCCGCTAAATAAAGAATTATCTTTTCTCTCTTAGTGATTATTCTTTGCATATTTATTTATTTATATTTACACAAGCGATTTCAAAATCTACTGTCTCTGCTTCTTTAGTCCTTCTCTTGCTAGCATATTTTACCTTAATGTTGAATTTCTTGAATTCTGGCAATTTTTCTAAGGCAGAAACAAAGGTAAATACTGAATTGAGCTCTTGGGCCAAGCCGCGTACAATAACCTGATTATCCTCCTCATAGCTAAAGCTTGTCAGATACAGCGCATTCGGCAAAGACCCAAAACATCCGGTAAGAAGGTCTAAGATCGCGACTCTTTTAGTATTCTGATCTTCTAGTATTCTCGACCTTTTTTCTATTTCTTCAAGCGGCCTCGCTTCTTTGGTAACCTTGCCTAATTCACTCTTTAGGCGGTCAAGGTACTTTGATTTATTATCCAGATTCTTAACTATAGCTATAACCCAAATTGTCAAAATTAGAATGATGAATATAAATGTTTTTAAACTTTTTTTGTAGACTGCTGCCTGTTTTCCTTTCTCTTTGGACTCCACAGGCAAAAGGTTCAAGGTTTCCTCAATACCTTCTAAGCCAAAACCGACAAGACTGGCGAATGAATATCCGGAAGATAAAATCTTCTGCACCAGAGTATCCAAAAAGACAACTTTTTTATAAAAATCCACGGCTTCTACCGGTAAGGGAAATTTTTCCTTCAAAAGTTTGCAACATTCTTCTGTTACTTTATTATTTCCGAGGACAATAATTTTTTGAGAAAATTCCTGTAAGAATTCCTTAGTATAAGCTTCCCTAGAACGATTCACCTCTTCAATAAAGACATACCTCCAGTCTTCCTTTGTACGGTTAAGCTTAAAATATCTACTAAAAACCATTTTCTTGCCGGAAATTACCACCAATTCCACCTGGTTAAGATCAATATCTATAATCATTACCGGAGTATTTTCCTGCGGATTAAGATAATTATATAAATTACACAGCCCATATGAACCTAAAGCTATGGAGAAATTTTTAATATTCAACCCTTTAAAAATTTCCAGGTAGCGAGAAATGATATCCTGATGGACAATTACTAAGTTTACTCCAGAATATCCGTTCTTCTGCGTAGAAACTACCTGATAACCTGTAATTAGCTCATTAATCGGATAAGGCAGATACCTGGGAGCTTGCAGAGAAGCGATTTTTGCTACTTCTTGGGGCGCTTGTGCGGGGATACTCAGATGCCTGCAGGTGACCTGGTTACGTGGCAGGCAAACTATGATCGGATTATTATTGTATCCTAATTTTTTTAGAACCTGAGAAACCTTTTCGCTGAGTTTCTGATTATCAATACCATCAACTAGCGGCTCAAATTCAATATTTACGAACTCTTTTTTAAAATTTCCAGAGATGTTGCATTTGATGATCTTAAAAACATTTTCGCTAATTGCTAAGGCAAAAATGGCATTCTTGTTTCCTGCACCTAGGATCCGTTTTATCATATTATTCTTATCATACTATAATTTGGAAACAGATGCAAAGCTAATATTGATGCCAATAAAGGAATTTCGTCTTATCCCGGTCGTAAACCGCATTAATCTTTTTCAAGGCTTTTCCTGAATTGCCGCTTGATTCAATTTTAAAATAATTTGATTTATAAACCAGATTACTTTTAAGCTTATTGAAAAAATTGACCTCCGAAGTACTTAGTTGTATCCCATTAACGATCTCATCCTCGCTTTTGATTGCCTGGCTGTTCCTTAGGTTAATAATTTTTCCAATCAGGCCCTCAGCCGTGGTGATTTCATCCGCATCAGCAGCAAGGGATTTAGCGAAAATTGATAAAATATCCCGAGAAACTGTGTTTATATTCAAGGAGATGGCTCCGGAGCCCAGCGCATTGCCGCCATAAACAGTAATCGAATCCCGCAGCAGTTTAAATGCGTCCTGGGCCTTCTTCTGATAATCTGTTGTTTTATTTTTATAGAAATATTCCAAAACAATACCCAGTTCTTCGCAATTTGAAAATCGGTCTTTCTTTAGCCCAAGGAATACTGTCTTTGCATCGAGGCCAGGGTCACTGCGCCAATAAAGAATATAGTTGATCAGTTCATTTGCTCCCGTATCAATACCAAACTTCTCAAATAACGCAGCTAAGCATGCCGGCGAAGCGCTATTTAGATTAATTTTACGCTCCTCATCCGTCATGCAATAATAATGATTGTTCTCATCGAAAAAACCCACGGTAAATTTCTCCCCGGAACCTTTTTTAAGCTCTACCTCTTTCAAAATGTAGGCTTTGGTGTCCGGATCAATTCCAGTGCTCCAGGGATCAGATAAACTATCATAATCTTTCGCAGGCTGTGTTGCTTCTTGGCTTAAAAGAACAACTGCTTTTTGCATTCCTGCCTGCGCTAACAGGCTGGTGGTTAAACTCTCTTTCTGGGAACGGGCTAATTTTAAGTTAATCATACAACGATTCCCTAAGCCTATGGCAAAAACCACCAAAATCGCCAAAATCCACAGGCTAATCATCAAAATTGACCCTCTCTGCTTCATAAAACTTCTCCTTGCATAGAGATGCACACCGGCCTATCAGCTAAGGCCGGGTGCAAGAGGTAAAGAAATTATCCTGGTAAAATCTACGGTTCCTATTTCCTGGCCATGCTTATCTCTCTCAATCAAGGAAAGTTTTATTTTTACTGCCAAAGGTAAACCTTTTTGCTGGTCAGGTTTTCCTTGCTCTACCGGCCAAGATTCCTGCCATTCGATATTTTGATTCGGGTCGTCAGAAAGATAAGCAAATTCCAAAACTAATTCTTTTGCATCTATAGATAATTCTTGCTCCTCACCCAAAGGATTTTCTGCACTTACCTGGAGGCCGCGGTAAAGTGTGCGTTTTAAAACTTGGTTATTTAATTCATATTTAATCCGACAAGGAAATATATAACTTTGCGCCTTCTCAAAGCTATCTAAAACACTGCAAAACTCCATAGTTTGCCCTGATTTAGATCCTTTAAAACTCGAGTCATTCTGGGAATAAATATAAGAATTTTTTAAGTCAGTTTCCATCCGGCTCAAAATTACTCTTGCCGTCTGATAAACTTCCGATGCTCTCTCTATTTTGTCATAACTAAGGATTCCCGTCTGTAAAGCCGAATAGAGCCCCAAGATAATCACCGCAGAAAGTGATGCCGCAAGCAAAAGTTCAAGTAAGGTAAAACCTGCTCTTCTTTTCATGGGGTTTTTGAAGGTATGTAGGTTAAAAATTTAACCGTTCTTCTTTCTGCGTTTGATTTTCCCGGTAAAAGAACGTTCAACTCCAACTCAACTAACCCCGGTTGGCCCAAGTCTACAAAAGAACAATTCCAATTAAACTGATTACCCTGCAGCTCTTGAGAGCCCTCCTTGTAATCAAGGGGTTTGGGAGATTTTTTTTGTTCTTCTTTTACTTCCCAAATTTTTTCTTCAGCGAGAAAAGTGGCGAGAATTAAATCCTGACTTACCTTTTGTGAAGATAAAAGAGTAGCGAATGAACGGAAAATAAAAATAATTGCCGTGGAGAGAATCGCAATTGCAACTAAAACCTCAATCAGGGTAAAAGCCTTATTTGATCTGGATGCCACCTGAGGCTCCTTTAAAGATCAGCGATATCTTATCCTTGTTCTGATTATCAAATATTATTGTTGCCTGATCGGTTGAGGCATCGGGATAAAAATTTATCCCTTTTATCTCAAAAGGATCCATACTTACAAGCACTCCTTGAGGGGCTTTATAGATTGCACCAAATCTTCCCCCGATATTCCTAAATTCCTCCTGCTCTCTGGTGAAAGCCTGTAACTCACCATTATTGATATTGATCCCAAGGTAATAAATTTTACCTTGATTAACGCTAGCATCTTGAAGATAGCGGCTTAAAAAATAGATATCTTTGGAAAATTTATTGAACTCAAAATGCGCAAGCGTACTCTTAAACCTAGGGATTGCCACAGCTGACAAAACCCCGATAATAATAATTACGATCAGTAGTTCGATAAAGGTAAGGGCCTTACTTCTCCGTATCATTACAAATTGCACCCTCTGACTTACTTTCATCGGGGCCATTAGAACAAAGTTTATATTCTTTGCCGTCAGCAGAAGAATAGACATAGGGCCTACCCCAGGGGTCTATAGGCTTTTTTTTCAGATATGGCCCTTTACCGGTTTTTGCGTTTAGATCATCGAGGCTACTGGGATATTTACCATTATCCAGCTCATACATATCTAGGGCCATGGCGATATTGGCATTGATATCAGCCTTGGCCGCGGCAATACGCGCCTCTTCTGAACGGCCGACCAACCGTGGCATTACCATCGCAGCTAAGACACCAATAATAATTACCACCAACATTAGTTCAATTAAGGTAAAACCTTTATTTTTCATAACTCCTCCTCTTATTTACCTTGCCAATAAA
>JAQUNE010000032.1 GCA_028717765.1 Candidatus Omnitrophota bacterium
CCTTGGCCCGGGGACGATGGCGTATTTTCCCACATCCTGCGGCCGCAGTTGCACCATTTGCGTCAAATCTTTTCCCGTAAGATGAACCTCTTTTTGCATTTGCATTGTTATTCTCCTTTTAAAATTCTTTCCAAGTTTGCACCTAAAATATTGTCCTTATCTTTCTGGCTAATCTCTAAGTCCCGAACTACCTGCATTCCGGCGCTAATATCTTTTTTCGCCGGCCAGTCGCTGCCCCAAAATATATGTTGGGGGCCGAATAATTCCAGGCTCAAGAGAAAATTTGCCTTAATTTTATCCCCGCCGGTATCAACATAAATATTTTTCAAGTATTGCGTGGGATTTGCCTTTAAATCTTTGACAAAATTCATCCCGCGTAACATTTGATATGTGGCGTCAAAGCGGTGCTATAAAAAAGGCAATGCCCCGCCAAAATTAGCAAAGATAAATTTTACCTTTGGGTATTCAAGCAGAATCTCTGACATCAGAAGCTTTCCAATGCACATCGTAGTATCAAAAATATATTCGATTACAGGGGTAAGCAAAGGATCATTTACCCGCTCAAAACCAATAGGGTTGACAATTTGTGCATGTACAAAAATCGGAATATTCGCCGCTTCTGCCTGCTTATATATAGGTAAGAAAATCTGGTCATCAAGGTATTTCCCATTATAACTTGAAGCCAGAGAAATCGCTTGAAACCCTAATTCAAGGGTAGAACGTTTTAACTCTTCCAGCATATCCTTGGTATTATCCACCGGCAAAACTGCAGCTCCGATAAACTTTTTTGGGTAGCGCTTTAAGATCTTACCCACATTATCATTATAAATATGCGCCACCTCACTAATGCTGCCTAATTTCAAATGCGCATCAGAAGTCGGATAGCTTAAGACCGCCTGATCGATCGCGGATTCTTCCATAATCTTTATTTGCGCCTCAATATCTGACCAGCCTTTATGGAAAAAGTGCGCGTTATTAATAATTTCTAGGGGTAACCAGTGGCTATGGCTATCGATAATCATCAATGCTCCGTACTCTTTAAAATACGTTCTGTCATTTCCATTTCGTAGAGCAGCCTAATCTGGGCTAAAGCTTTCTTTCCCAATTCTTTAATGATTGCTTTTTCAACTGCCTTTAATTTTTTCAGTAAAAACAAATATTCCGGCTTGAATTCCTTGCCTTCGTATTTGAGCCCTAAACTGTCGCTCTCTTTATTGCGAATATACTCCTTAAATTCTTCAATAAACTTATCGATTCTTCGACCATGATTTTCTTTTTTTAATTCTTTGAGGATAAAATTATCGATTTCCAATTGAGTAAATTTACGCTCAATTTTATCCAGTGCCTCTTTACTGGTTTTATAGAACCAGACCAAGTAGCGTTTTTTTAAATTTTTTAACTCCTGTTTATCCATAATTATTTCTTAATTAATTCTACTTTGTCAAAGTAAAGTACCCCTTTTGCCGGCGGAAGTGGTTCAAACTGATAGCTCTTCAGCGGAAAATCAATGGTTCCGTTTTTATCCGCGGTTTCCGGCTGCCAGTCAGTGCGCGCGACAAAACCTTTAAAAGGACAAACAATTTGTTTCCAGCCCTTAAAATTATCTTCAGTAATAAACCTCCAAAGTTCTCCGCCGTTGTCCTTCACGTCAAAAGCTACTTTTACTTTGGAATCGGTTCCGTTCATATAAAAAGAGATTGCCTTATAATCATCCCATTTGATTGTTTCCGGCTTCACATCCCAAACGGCTTTTTTTGCATCCAGGCCAGAGCCTCTGGCAATATAAATATACCCGCCTGTCACAGCGTCATAAGTTACTTTTATGGAAAGGTCGTTCCAATATTTTACATCTGCCGCAGAAGTTACTTCCACAGAAGAACCATTTCCGGCACCGAAATCAACAGTGCCTTCGGGCCCGCCGACAACTCCGATTTCAAAATCATCTAATAATAAATTATCGTCCTGCGCAAAAACAAAAGTCGCCAAACCAAAAACAAGCGCTAAAACCAAAATTGCTTTTTTCATTTAGACCCTCCTTATTATTTTCCCGGATGCTTTTGTTCAAAAGGTATTACCGGAGCTGTCCAGGGTGTTTGTTGATTTATTACTGCGATTTCTAGGGGACAAACGTTTGCCGGTACAGTTAATGCAAACCTTACCGCATTCTCAATTGCCTCAGTAGTCATTAGGCGCGAAGTATTCTGGGTAATCTCTTTTAATTTTCCGGTTAAATCTGTATCGGTTACTCCGGGAAGAATCGAAGTAACTTTAATTCCATGATCGCGCAATTCCCAAAATAGCCCTTTGGAAAAAGCACGTAATCCTACCTTTAAAGAACTATAAACAATGAAATTTCTTGGCAGGGGATCACAAAGCGTAGAACCGGAAACCATATTAATGATTGCCCCGGATTTATTTTTAATCATATCATTAATCACCAGTCGAATCAGCCGCACATAACCTAAATAATTCGTGTGTGCTAATTTTTCTAAATCTTCCAAGGGCTGTTCCTGAAAAGGATATTGGCTGGAAACTCCGGCATTGTTAATTAGGATATCAATGTCGCCGAGATTCTCCTTGGTTTTATTCACCAGATTTTCTAAATCCCCTAATTTTGTGACATCGCAAACCACCGGTTGGACCTCGACTTTATATTTTTTGGCAATTTCATCTGCGGTTTCTTTAAGCGGGCCTTCCTGGCGTGCGGCAATACTAAGGTTTATTCCCAAGCTAGCTGCAGTACAAGCAAGCGCTTTTCCAATCCCGCGGCTTGCTCCGGTAACAATTGCGGTTTTTCCTTTTAGATCGCTCATTTCGAGCCTCCTGTTTCTTTTTCAATTACTTCCTTAAATATTTTCAGATTATCTATGGAATGCTTATTGATAAATCCTTCCACTTGTTCATCGTTAAATTTTGCTTTCTCGTCCATTTCAAAATGCTGGATCCAGGTCATTTCAATACCATCCGGCTTTGGCGTATAAAGCCAAACTAGTTTCATATACTTAAAAGGAAATTTGGGCTCTTCTCTTTCCGCATAAGTATAATATTTATCTTTGCATAAAAGTTTCCATGACTGCCATGACCTATCTTCATCATCTGTCAGGCGAAAAGTAATTTTATTGCCTTCCTTTTTAGTGATCTCGGCTTTTTTATATTCGCTGCCAAAAAGTGTAGTCCAGCGCGGGATATCGTTAGAGATCTCAAAAATTTTCTCGTACGGCGCGTTGATCACAATCGAATTACAGGTATGCCCCATTTTTTCCTCCTTGCATAGAGATGCACTCCCTCGCCCTATCGGAGGGGCGAGGATACGCTTCTGCGTTAAACCGGCCTATCCGTCCTTACAAGGACGCACTTGGCAATCCAATATGCCAAGGTGCGATAAGGCCGGGTGTTTCTTCATTCTTTCCCAGAAAGACTTAATAGAATTGCTAAATCTTTACTCGCACTTAATGAATGTGGTGCGTTCTTTGGCATAAAAATAAAAACGCCTGGCTTCATCTTAATCTTCTTGCCGTTTAAGATAAAAACTCCCTCGCCTTTCAAAACTGTTACCGCAGCTTCCCGAGTAGAAGTATGCTCGGAAATATCGCTGCCTTTAGCTAAACACATTAAGGTATGATTTGAAATATCAGTCTTTACTAAAACCTTGCTAAAGACCCCTTCCTTCGGGAACTCCATCATTTTATCTAAATCTTTTACCACTGATTTGATCATAATATTGCAACTGCCCTTGCCCAGGCTGCTCCGGTATTCTTAATCCTGATCGGAAAACAGATCAGCTTAAAGCCAAAAGCAGGCAATTTATCTAAATTCGCCAGGCGCTCGATATGGATAAATTCGCGCTTGCGGCCGTAAAAATGCGCCGGATACAGATATTTAATCTCTTTTTTTTCTAAGAACTCTTTAAGCATAAAACGGTATGGCCGGTCAATGCCCATAGTGTCTACGCCGAAGATTTTTATTCCTCTGTCCAAGAGATAATCAATTGCCGAAACATCCACTCCCGGATAATCAGAAAAGTATTTCGGGGAACCATGCAGTTTATCCGCTCCGGTGTAGAACAAAACAATATCCAAAGGCTTTAAAGAATAATTTATTTTTTTCAAGGCTTGCTCAATATCAGAAGCTACGATTGTTTCATTAGGTTTTTTCGCGGAGAAATCAAGTTTCACCGCATCCTGGTAGCACCATTCTAAAGGTATTTCTTCTGCGGTTTTTGCTGGCCGACCCTCTGATTTTGAACCGTAATGAAAGGAATAATCCAGGTGAGTTCCGATATGTACCGGCGCATGTACCACTTCCAAGGAAAGGAATTCTTCGTCTGGCAGGTCTTCTTTTCTTAAAATCCGCTTGCCCAAAGCATATTTGATTTTACCAAGCAAGGTTTTTCCCATAATCACCCGGTTAAATTTTTCCACCCCGGCTTTATGGGTCACCCGCTCGATTTCGACCTTATGCACCTCAAAGGCCTTTTCATCAATTGGCAGGCTTAGATCAATTATTTTCATCAGGCACCAATTTTAGCACTGATTACCTTTTCAATATCATTGATCGTCATGAATTTGGTGATTTCCTTGGCGCTTAAGTTTATGCTAAAGGCCTTTCCCAAAGCAATCACCGCTTCCACCATTTCCGTGGAATCTACACCGATTGAGTCGGAAAGATTAAGGTCATCCTTAAGTTCCTCCGCCCTAATTTTCAGTAATTCTACAAATACAGCTTTAATTTTATCTTTAGTCTGCATTCTTACCTCCACTATATCTGTACTTCGCCTTTAGTCGCAGCAGCTTCCCATTTATTGATCCCGTCCATAACATCCTTAAAACAAAGCTTGGCCAACGGATCAAAATTACTTTCCATAATCCGGTTAATTCTTCCGGGTTTGGAGAAAAATTCACGCATACACCATGAACCAAGCCTGCCTAGATCATCGGTAGTAAGATGGTCCGTAGGAATAACCGGATGCAGGAAATCCCACTGTGAAAAATCGACTTTTTTCGGGTCAATCCAATTTTTCTTCAAGGAGATCCTCCACATCGGCGAATTTGGCGCTGGGGTAACGTAACCTACCCATAAAATATCCGGGTCAACTGCATCGGTAAATTCAAAGCGCTGCTTGATAATCTCTTCGGTATCATAATCAAAACCCATCATAATATCCGCGACTATCGCGATATCGTTTTTGCGTAGGATCTCGATAGTCTTTTTGATTTGGTCGATGGTAATGCCTTTGGCGATTTTTTTTAGTTCCGATTGTGTAATGACTTCAATGCCAAAGACGCCCATCAACAAACCGGTTTCTTTCATTAGCGGCAGGATTGATTCACAATTCACCCAATCAATTGCCCTGCCCAAGGAAACCCATTTGATATCGATCTTCTTCTGCTTCTTTAGATCACAGAATCTTTTTACACGCGCAGGGTCAACGTTAAAATTATCATCCTGGATAACCACGACTTTTACCCCATATTTATTCTGCAGTAATTCCATTTCTTCGATCACCCGCTCCGGAGATTTAGCGCGCCACTTCAAGAAATCGGAAGGAGAGCGCGGATCAAACTGATCCCATTCATAGCAAAAGGTACAGGCTGAAGGACAGCCCCGGGAAGTCACCATATCCACAAACGGCTTCCAATAAGTATGCCCGACATATTTATCCATGGGAAATAAATCATACGCCGGTAAAGGCAATAAATCTAAGTTTTCCATCAGCGGCTTATGCGGCCCCATAACAATCTCTCCGTCAACGCGCGAGGTAACCCCGCCTACATCCTTAAGTGGCTTCTTCTTATCTATTGCCTCAAGCAGGTCGCCGAAAGATTCTTCTTCGCCCATCACCACAAAATCCACCGCGGGATTTTCTTCTAATGTGGGTACTGGCATCGCCGAATACCATAAACCACCGAGAATTATTTTTGTTCTGGGGAGTGCTTTTTTAATGCCGACAGCGGCTTCTTTAAAATGGCGCAAAACTCCATACCCACCGTAACCATGTAGCTGCTCACCCATCACCACGATATCAGGATTTTTAAGTTTTACCTGTTCAATTAATTGCTCCATGGGAATCTGATCAGCCTTACCGTCGATAACCGCAACATCTGTGTAGCCTCTTTCCCTGGCATAGGCTGCCCAATGCGCATAAAGCTGATTGGGTGATCTGTGGATTCCATGTGTTGCCCAAGCACCAACTTTTGGCATGACAAATAAAATTTTCATTTCTTTTCTCCTCTCTCGGCTACCAATACAGAATTAATCCCACCTCTACCGCGGGAAATTACTAATGCCTTATTAATGGAACATTCTTTTGCCTGATTCTTGATGTAATTTAGGCCATCTAAGTCCGGATCTTCCAAGTTTAGGGTTGGGGCAATTAAATTATGCTCCATGGAAAGAACCGTAATAATTAAATCCAACGCACCGGAAGCGCCGAGTAAATTTCCGAAGGCTGACTTAGGGCAGCTGGCAGGAATTTTTTCAGCCCTTTTACCAAAAACCGCCTTTATCGCATTTATCTCGCTCGCATCCCAGGCATGCAAAGCCAAACCATCCAAACTAATATAATCAATCTCTTCTTTATTTGCTTTAGCGTCTGCCAAGGCAATTTCAATTGCCCTGACCAATTGTTTTCCTGAGGCCTCTGGCTTAATACGATCTTGCCCATCACAGGTTGTCCCATAACCCGTAACATATGCCCAGATATTTGCGCCTCTTTCCTTGGCGCGCAACTCTGGCTCCATGACCATAATTCCTGCACCTTCGCCAATCACAAAACCATTACGTTTACGGTCAAATGGCCGGTAGGCTGCCTGTGGATGGCTATTGTCTTCGGATAACCCGCCGTAAGTATTACAACATAATAATGCATACGGAGTAACCGGTGCTTCCATGCCGCCGGCTAAAATCAGATTTAATTTATTTTTGCTTAAAGTTTTGCGCGCGTATCCAATTGCCTGTAGGGAACTGGCCCTGTCCGCGACTACTGTTTTACTAAAGCCTTTAATTCCATAGTAAATCGAAACCTGCCCTTGAGGCGCTGCAGGAAACCAGGCAGAGGCCATATAAGGAGAAACCCCTTCCCGGCCTTCAATATATAAATCACGTAGCTCTGTTTCCGCATAAAGCCATCCTCCAATAGCATTACCTAAGAATATACCGACGAGATTCGGGTCTTCTTTCTTAATATCAACCCCTGCGTCAATTAAAGCCAATTCTGAGGCAATTAAGGCCATATGCGAAAAGGCATCCATCTTTTTTAAAAGGCGCTCAGAGATATTACTGTATTTTTCCAGGTCATCGATCTGCCCGGCAATATGCGATGGGTATTTCGAGGCATCGAAACGGGTAATTTCTTTGACAAAAGAACGCCCGGCCTTAACATTTGCCCAGAATTGTCTGCGCCCGATTCCTGAAGGAGCCACGACACCAATTCCGGTAATTGCAATTTTTTCCATTATCCACCAAACTTTCTGATAATTAACGCGGAATGGATTCCTGAGAACCCACTGCTGGTTTTAATAATTGTAGTTACTTTTTTCTGCCTGGCGCAATTGGGAATATAATCCAGGTCGCAGAGAGGGTCTTTATCTTTCTGATTAATTGTCGGTGGCAAAATATTTTTCTCAAAAATTTGCGCGCAGACCGTCAGCTCTATGGCATTTGCCGCAGCCAAAGGATGGCCGATCATTGATTTTAAGGAACTTGCGGGTAATTTATAAGCATAATCCCCAAAAACCATTTTATAGGCCGCGGTCTCAAAAATATCATTCATCCGGGTAGAAGAACCATGGGCATTAATATAATCTATCTCTTGCGGTTTTATCCCGGCATCTTTTAAGGATAAATTTATACAGCTAGCCATGGCTGTTCCGTCAGACGGAAGGTCAGTCATGTGGTATGCATTGCAGCTGGTACCAAAGCCAAGCACTTCCGCATAAATGAAGGCATTACGTTTAAGCGCATGATTTAATTCTTCCAAAATTAAAATCCCCGCTCCTTCTGATAAAACAAACCCGTCGCGCCCCTTATCAAATGGCCGTGAGGCAGCTTCCGGATTATCATTACGGCTAGATAAAACATTCACCACATCAAATGCGCCGAAGGTGATCGGGGTGATCGGTGCTTCTGCCGCACCGCAAACCATAATATCCTGTTCACCATCTTGGATCGTCTCTAAACCAAATCCCAATGAATCAGTCCCGGCAGTACATCCTGTAGAAAGCGTATTACAAACTCCTTTTAAGGAGTAACGGCTGGAAATTTCAATAGAAGGAGTATTAAACATTGCCGCATCATAGAGGTCAGGCCGCACCTTTGCCGGATCAATGGGATTTTTCCCGTCATCAGTAACCAGGGCAAATTCTTCTTCCATATATTTCGTCCCGCAGATGGCATTTGCTAAACAGACTCCCGTGCGCTCAGGGTCAATTTTCGAAAAATCTAGTTTCGCGTCTTTAATTGCCATATCTGCAGCGACTACGCCAAACTGCACATATCTATCCATACGTACTGCTTCTTCGTGAGTGAGGCCCAATTTAAAGGGATCGAAGTCACGCACTTCAGCAGCAATCTTGGTGTTAAATACTGAAACATCAAAACTATCCACCAACTTTACCCCGGATTTTCCCGAGATAAAAGCATTCCAAACATTCTCCTTACCAATACCGTTAGGAGAAATTACCCCCACACCTGTAATTACTACCCTTCTTTTCGCCATATTATTTTTCCTCAACTCTTCTGACCTTAAATACTATATTCCCACCGTCTGGACAAGTAACAGTATCAATGGAATCCGGATTATCCATAAAAAAGAATTTTGCGCCGAAATTTAAAGCAAAAAGCGCCGGGAAGGCGCAATGAAAAGCTGCCCCGCAGAACCCCGGAATACATTTTAAGCCTTGTGTTTCCCATTTGTCGCCGACCTTATACCCGAAGGTGCATTTTCCAGTTGCCTTTACTACTTCGATTTCCATTTTTTTTGGATTCGGCCCCTTGAAATTAGGATCCTTTGGGATAACTTGGGGTTTTCCTAATCCATCAAGGATCTCCGCCTTAAATTCCAACTTACCGCCGTCAGGACAAGTGACCATTAATGAGCGTTGATTATCGCGAAAGGGGAAACATGCTCCAAAACTTAAGGCGTAAATTACCGGAAATAAGGCGTGCGCTAAACCTAAACAAAAATATTTCGGCGGATGAGTAAAATCTTCCAAGATCAACTCATCGCCTTGTTTGTATCCATGATAACAAACCCCGTCGACTTTGCTCACAGTAAGTTTCAGTTTTGGAAACGGGGTATTTACTTCGCCCATCTTAATTGAATAACCCTTTTGTAGAACTGATTAATTCTTCTTTGGTAAAAAATTTTCCGCTTTCTTCTACTTGATGCACCATTGCTACTAATTTTTCATTTAAAGGAGCTCGGGTCTGATTTTCTTTGGCAATTTTTACAAATTCACCGTTAATATACTCTATCTCTGAAGATTTCTTTCTTTTTATGCTCTGTAATATGGAACCATATACGGGTTCCTTGCTTAAATTACGCATAATCCCGGAAAAAATCTTTGCCGCTTCTTCACTTGGCAAAGCGGTAAGCTTCTCGAGCCTTTCTAAAGGAAAATCAGGCAAGGAAACCAGGTTGATTGCAGCTTTCTGCATTACTCCAAGGCCTTCCTTCCAGATGGCAATACTAATTTTACTGACGTTAAGATCGCTAAATGACTCTTGCATGCTTGAACCTAAAATTGCCGCGAGGCAATTATTGGCATTGACAAAAATTTTCAGGTACTTCATCCCGACTAAATCTTCTGTGACAATCGT
Source organism: Candidatus Omnitrophota bacterium (assembly GCA_028717765.1). Next base: position 9,820 of record JAQUNE010000032.1, read on the forward strand.
CGGGAATGCCTGATTAAGGATTCCGGCGATTTCCATTACTTGTGCGTCATTTTTTGTAAAAATTTTCCCGATGATCCAACTGCCTTCAAAATTATGAATAATTTTACCCGGTTCTAAAAAAGTAGCACCAAACATCACAATGCTAGACATAATTTTTTCTTTTGGGACATAGCGCAAGGCAAAGTTATCCGCTTGAACTCCGTTTTGCGTAGTTAGAATCAAGGCGTCCTTAAGAAAGGTAAGGTTGTTTTTAAAAACCGTGTCAATATCTTGGGTTTTACTACAGATAATCGCAAGATCCGGAGTGCTTTTTAGCTTTTCACTAATTTCAATTTTTAAATTTAACTTACCTCTTACCCCGGAAATTTCCAGGCCGCCTTTCTGAATTGCCTTTGCCGCATCGTGATGGCCAACCAAAGAAACATCCAAATTTTTTGCTTTTAAATATCCGGCGACTAACCCGCCAATGGCACCCGCACCAAGCACCGCAATCTTCATCTCTTATTTCCTGCCATTTTTGGGGAATCCGTATTTCTTATAATCAAACCCATTTTGATCCAATAGCCGGATCATCATGCTGTAAAAAGGAGATGGCACATCAGAAAAAAACGCTCCCACCACATCCTGCTCTTCTACCTGTAAAGCCTTACGGGACTTCGCGTTTTCTTCCGCCCTTAAAGTTACTGCGTTCTCCGTGATCCCGCGGTGAAAAACAGGAATCTTGGAAATCATCACTTTTAATTTCTCTTGAGTCTTTGCTTCCCATTGCATAGTAACAACCTCCGAATAGTAAAATTTTACTATTTAAATTTTCTTATATTATAAGACCCTAATTAGGATTTGTCAAGAATGTTTTTTCTTTTTTTAATTTGCTGGTGCAGGTGAGATTTTTTCCAGTGTAGTGCTAATAGCCTTACTCAAAAATTCCTTATTCTGTGCTTTCTCCCAAGGGACATAAACAGGAATGATTGCTGCCTGCCCCTTTCTTTTTAAAACCTTGCTCACAAAATTAAAACAGGTCTTTGCACTAGCCTCGATTCCGTAGACAAAAAAACAAATTATGGTTTTCTTCTCGATATTCTTGCATAATTGCAGATATTTGGTCACCGGTGCAGATGGCCGGCCTCCCCAAACAGGTATCCCCAAACATAAAACGTCATAATTTTTAAGATCCAAAGGAATTGGTGCTAAAGCGACTAAAGCCGGGTAAAGCCGGTAAAAAATGCGTTTCAGCAACCCCTGCCGGCGGCTAAGATATTCCAGCTCATAATTATCTACTGTGCCTATTTTGCTTAGCGCCTCTTGAAAAGCATTGGCCACGCTATAGGTGTGCCCGTAATGCGAATAGTAAATCAATAAGGTCTTCATTAGAATGATTGAATAAGGTGCGAAAGAAACCTTGACTCAGTATCCACCATCTGTAAATTATGTTCCAAAATATAAACTAAAGGAGAGACGCCTTTTTTCTTTAAAGAGGCGATGGTTTCTTTAAGACTGGCAGAAAGTCTTTTCAATACCTGCAGGCGCGCGCGTAACCTGCGCTTAACGATATCGGGCTTTAAGTAATGCAAAAAATAGAGGCTCAAGTCCAAGCTAAACTGTGGCCTTTTAAAATTAAGGAAACTATGCGTGAGCATTTCCTTGAATCTGGCTTCGCCTTTAGTAGTGAGCTCATAGATATAGCGCTGCGGGCGCCTACCTTGTTTATTCGCGCGCTTAACCACTAAGCCTTTTTTTTCTAATACACGCAAAGGGTAATAAATGGATTTTAAATCTACGCCGGCAAAGATCGAGAGAATTTCTTTGATTTTCTTTTTTACTTCATAACCGTGTTTTGGGCTTTCTTTTAAGAGGCCCAACAAGAGGAGCTCTTGTTCAATCATGCGAACCTGCCGATCTTACGGAATTTTTCATACCTCGCCTCAAGCAGTTTTTCACTACTAAAAACACTCAACTCCTTAAGGTTACGGTTAATCGTTGCTTTTATTGTAGAGGCGCTTTTTTGCGCATCTCGGTGTGCTCCTCCTAAAGGCTCAGGAATGATTTCATCGATAATTTCCAATTTTAATAAATCCTGGGCGGTTAATTTTAGCACCTCAGCCGCTTCCGGGGCTTTTGCTCCGCTTTTCCAAAGAATCGCGGCACAGCCCTCCGGAGAGATCACCGAATAATAGGCGTTCTCCAAAACACAAACCCGGTCCGCGATCCCCACAC
>JAQUNE010000033.1 GCA_028717765.1 Candidatus Omnitrophota bacterium
TGTCGGACGATTATAATAAGGAGACACCTGTAACGAGGCATCTGCCCCGGCTTTTGCCGCATGCTGGGTGAGCATAATTGCTTCTTCTGTGGAATTCGAACCCGTACCGGCAATCACCAATACCCTTTTTTTCACTTGTTCAATGGTGATTTCAATCACTTTATCATGCTCTTCAAAAGATAAAGTAGCAGATTCGCCGGTTGTCCCGCAGGGTACAATACCAGAGGTGCCATTTTTAATCTGAAATTCGATCAATTCCCTAAGTTTCTTTTCGTCAACTTTGCCGTTTTTAAATGGAGTAACAATCGCAACAATTGAGCCTTTAAACATAATATTCTCCTTCATACACTATTTTAACTTTCCCTTCCAACCAAACCTCTTCAAACTTATTTTTTGTTTTCTTAAAAAATACGCTTAAATTTTCTCCGCTCTGAGTAGAGAGATTGATTGTATTGCCAGTGGCTCCCTTCAAAGAAAAAACGAGCGCAGAAGCTACAGAACCTGTGCCACAAGCCAAGGTTTCATCTTCTACACCTCTTTCATAGGTACGGATCTTTAAAGAATTTTTATCCAACACTTCCACAAAATTTACATTTGTACCAAAAGGGGAAAATACCCGGTGATAGCGGATAAATCTGGCTAAATCCGTAATCTTCATCTTCTCCAACCCTTGCGTAAAAATTACCACATGCGGTACTCCGGTATTAATAAAATTTAATCTTAAAACCCTGCCCATTACTTTAATGGGCAGGTCTAATTTTATATTCTTTGGTGCGGTTAATTTAATGCTTACATCTTCTTTCTCTACATTCGCCTCAATAATCCCTGCTTTGGTTTCGATTTTTAACCAATGTGTTTTTGACAAAGTAATATTACGGCAGGCGTATAATGCGGCGCACCTGGCTCCATTACCGCACATCTCTGCCTCTGAGCCATCGGCGTTAAAAATACGCATCGAGATCGCTGCTTTTTTTGATTTTTCCAATACCAAGAGGCCGTCGGCGCCTACGCCGAATTTTCTATGGCAAATCTTTCTCGCCAACTCTCGGTAATCGCTACCCGATATTCCATACGCAGGAATAACTACAAAATCATTCCCCGTAGCCACCATTTTTGTAAATGCAATTTTTCTCATTTTATAAACCAAGTAGAAAACCTGGGATCTCTTCATGATGGATTAAATCGTCCTGGGTTTCCCGCCTCCTGATTATATATGCCCGATCCTTTACTACTAAAACTTCCTCCGGGCGCCTCCTCGAATTATAATTAGAAGACATGCTAAAGCCGTATGCGCCTGCCCCCATCACTGCCAGAAACTCGCCTTCTTGGATTTGAGGTAATCTTCTTTCTTTGGCCAAAAAATCACCGCTTTCACAGATCGGGCCGACTACATCGGCTTTTTGCGTTTTACCTTGCGCGTTTTGCCTAATACTTAAAGGTAAAATTTGATGATAAGCATCATAAAGAGCCGGACGGATCAAATCATTCATACCGGCGTCTACAATGACGAATTTCTTTTTCGGTGTAGATTTAAGATACAGCACTTTAGTAATTAAGATACCGGCATTACCCACTATAAACCTGCCCGGCTCAAGGATGATCTTTAAACCGGTCTTTTTTAAATATGGAATAATTTTATCGGCATACTTCTGGGCAGTCTGGGGAGTTTCCTGATTATAAACAATCCCTAAGCCACCGCCAATATTAAGGTATTCTAGTCCGATACCAATGTGCTTTAAATGCTGAATAAAATCCGTAATCTTTTTGATTGCAGCCACAAAAGGCGCACTCTCGGTGATCTGCGAACCGATATGGATATGCAAACCGGCAATTTTTATAAAAGGAAAATTTTTCCGCTGCAGCAAAATCCTATAGGCATGATCCAGGTCTATTCCGAATTTATTGGTAATTTTACCCGTGGTAATAAATTTATGGGTCTTTACCTCCACATCCGGGTTGATCCTGATTGCCACCTGTGTAGTTTTATTTAATTTTTTGGCAATGCGGTTGATATTCTCTAGTTCCGGCAGTGATTCTACATTAAAAAACAAGATCCCCCTTCTAATTGCCTCCTCTATTTCTTTATCGGTTTTCCCTACTGAGGCATAGACGATTTTTCCCGTAGGACAGCCGGATTTTTGCGCGCGGAACAATTCCCCTCCGGAAACAATATCTAATCCTGCGCCTTTATCTACTAAAGCTTTGAGGATTGCCAGATTGGAATTTGCTTTTACCGAATAGCAGATTAGCGCATCGATTGAGCTAAAGGCATTTTTTAGCTTAATGTAATGATCAATTAAGGTATGATAGCTATAAACATACAGCGGAGTACCGTACTTTTTGGCTAATTCCTCTACCTTTATCTTTTCGCAGTAAAGATGATTATTTTTATATTGAAATTCGTGCATCTAATTTTTTCCCCCAGTTTTTTATTTGCTTTCCTACCAGCCTTGGACTGGTACCGCCATAAGAAGTTTTTAAATCTACTGATCTCCAGGCACTTAAAATATTTTTCACATCAGGCTCTAGCTTAGAAGAATACTTCTTTAAGGCTTGGTTAGTCAGGCTAGAAATTTTCTTTCCTTTATCCAGGCAATCCCTGACCATTTTTCCTACAACATCATGCGCCTCTCTATAGGAAAGCCCTTTTTTGATTAAATACTCTACGACATCTACGGAAAACAATGATTCATCCATTAACCTCGCGGCAATCGCCCCTTTTTCAACCACGATATTCCCAAATAAGACCACAAAGATCTCTAAAATATCTTTCACCGTATCAATGGCATCAAAAAGCGGAGGTTTATCCAACTGTAGATCCCGATTATATGAAGAAGGTAACCCCTTCATGAGGATTAAAATGCTCGAGAGGTCGCCCTGGACCTTTCCCACGGATCCCCTGATCAGTTCTAAGACATCAGGATTCTTTTTGTGCGGCATAATGCTTGAACCGGTACAGAAGGAAAAATCGACATCGATAAAATTAAATTCCTTAGTTGACCAAAGAATAAGATCTTCAGCTATCCTCGACAAATGTACTGCTAAAATTGCCAAATCCGCCAAAACTTCAATAATAAAATCCCGGTCACTCACGCTATCGATACTGTTTTCGGTAAGTTTTTTAAACCCAAGTTCTTTCATTACGGATTTTCTATCGATAGGCAAACCCGTTCCGGAAAGCGCACAGCTGCCCAAAGGCATGCTATCGCCCCTCTCTTTTGCATCCAAAAGCCTTGACTTATCTCTCTCCAAGCTCTCCAAATAAGCCAAAAGATGGTGCGCTAAAAGTACACATTGCGCCATTTGTAAATGCGTATAGCCGGGAATAATAATATTTTCATTACTCTTGGCAAATTTTAAAATTGATTTCTGTAAAAGACTTGTCATCTCAATAAGCTCTTTTATTTCATCCCTAAGGTACATCTTGATATCCAAAGCGATCTGGTCATTTCTTGAACGAGCGGTATGCAATTTATAAGCAGCAGCACCGATTTTTTTCGAAAGCACCTCCTGGATATTCGAATGCACGTCTTCTGCTCCAAAATCAAACTTAAATTTCCCGCCTTCCAAATCCTTTAATATAGAATTTAGCCCCTGCACAATAAGATTGGCATCTTTTACCGGAATAATTTTTTGCTTACCCAGCATCCTGGCGTGGGCAATTGACCCTAAGCAATCATATTTGGCTAACCTTTTATCAAAAGAAATGCTCGATGTAAATTTATCGGTTAACAAACAGGTCTTTTTAGGAAATCTAGTACCCCATAATTTCTTCGCCATTTTATCTCCTATAAGGCATTCCCCAAAGCTTAATAAAACCCTCGGCTAATTTTTGATCGAATTTATCTTCTTTGCCGTAGGTACTGAGTTCTTTTTTATAAAGCGAATGCGCTGATTTTCTTCCTACAGGGATACAGTTCCCCTTAAATAATTTTACCCTGATCGAACCGGTAACATTTTTTTGTGTAGTCTCGACAAAACTATCCATTGCCTGTTTTAAGGCCGAATACCAAAGCCCGTAATAAACCAATTCCGAATATTTTAAAGAAATAATCTCCTTGAAATGCGCCAATTCCCGATCAAGCACTAAACTTTCTAATTCTTTGTGCGCGATATGTAAAATGGTCGCAGCCGGAGCCTCATAAATTTCCCGGGATTTGATCCCTACCAACCGATTTTCTACCAAATCACTTCTGCCTACTCCATGCGTACCGCCGATTTCATTAAGCTGGCTAATCAAGTTCTTTAATTTATAACTTTTACCGTCGATTTTAACAGGAACGCCTTTTTCAAAAAAGATCTCTAAATATTTAGGATAACTTGCTAAATGCGTGGGGCTCTTGGTAATTAAATAAGCATCCTCCGGAGGCTCCTGCTCTAGATCCTCCAAAACCCCGGACTCAATACTGATCCCCCAGATATTTCTGTCAATACTATAGGGCTTTTTTTTGGTAACATCTATCGGGATATTGAAAATTTTAGCATATTCGATTTCTTCTTCCCGCGATTTAAATTCCCAGGTTCTTACCGGAGCAATAATCTCCAACTTAGGATCAAGTATTCCGGCGGTTACTTCAAACCTTACCTGGTCATTACCTTTTCCCGTACAGCCATGGGCAATTGCATCAGCTTTTTCCTTATGTGCCAATTGCACCAGGTATTTTGCAATTAAAGGCCGTCCTAGCGCCGTAGCTAACAAATACTTACCTTCATAGATTGCATTTGCCTTTAATGCAGGAAGGCAAAAATCTTCCACAAATTCATTTTGCAGGTCCTTAATATAAACCTTGGATGCGCCGGCGACTAATGCCCGCTGCTCAATTGCCCCAAGGTCTTCACCTTTGCCTAAGCCTTGCCCCAGGTCAGCAACAAAACAAATAATCTCATACTGTTGTTCTTTGAGCCATCTGACAATACAAGAAGTGTCCAGTCCTCCTGAGTATGCTAAAACTACTTTTTTCATTGTTAACTCTTGTCCTTTCCTAATAATTTGATCAATATCGCCTTCTGTACATGCATTCTATTTTCTGCCTGATCAAAAACTACTGAATTAGGGCTATCCATTGCCTCGTCACTGATCTCTTCGCCCCTATGCGCGGGCAAACAATGCATGATCAGGCAATTCTTTTTCGCTTTTGCCAACAGATCTTTATTTACCTGAAAATCTTTAAAAATTTGTTTTCTCTTTGCCGCTTCGTCTTCCTGCCCCATACTCGCCCAGACATCCGTATAGATCACATCTGCCCCACAGGCAGCACTCTTAGGATCATTAAATAATTTTATTTCCGCTTTTTCTAACCTGGCAATCTTTTGCGACTCCTCTAAAACTTGGGGCTGCGGTTCATACTCTTTAGGGCTACCTACTTGCATATTCATTCCGGTCAAAGCTGCAGCAAAAAGCAAAGAATGACAAACATTATTCCCGTCTCCCACATAAGCCAGAGTCTTCCCCTTCACAGTTTTTAATTTTTCCTTAATCGTATAAATATCTGCCAAACCCTGGCATGGATGGGAAAAATCCGATAAGCCGTTAATTACTGGGACGGTAGCAAACTTAGCTAGATCCAAAACATTTTTATGCTCAAAGGTTCTGATGACTATCCCATCAACATACCGGGAAAGGGTCTTTGCCACATCTTCAATTGATTCCCTGACCCCTAAATTAATTTCATTAGGCGCTAGATATACCGAATTGCCGCCTAATTGGTACATCCCGACGTCAAAAGAAACCCGGGTACGGTTAGACGGCTTCTGAAAAATTAGAGCCAGGGTTTTACCTGCGAGGGCTTTGTTGAACTTCTGCTTATTCTTTTTTAACTGATCAGTAAGCGTAAAAATTTCCTCGATCTCTTTGCCTGTCAGGTCCTTAATCGATACTAAATCTTTTTTCATCGAAGCGCTCCCTCTAATATTTCCATTGCTTGATCAACTTCTTTTTTAGTGACGTTTAGAGCGGGCATTAAACGTAATACTACGTCATGCGTGCAATTAATCAACAATCCTTGCTCTAAACATTTCTCAACAATGGATTTTCCCGGGACACTTAATTCCATTCCTGCCATTAACCCTATACCTCTAACTTCTTTAATGATCGGGTATTTATCTTTTAGGCTATTTAGCTTTGCAAAGAGATATTCACTCATCTTTTGCGTATTTAATAATAATTTTTCTTTATGCATTGCCTGTAGCACTGCTAAAGCTGCACGAGCTATTACCGGCCCTCCTCCGAAAGTCGAAGCATGCATCCCTGGCCCCAAGGTATCAGCGATTTCTTTTTTTACCACCATCACTCCAATCGGTAAACCTCCGCCTAATGCCTTTGCCAAGGTCATAATATCCGGCGTCACCCCGAAATGCTCGAAACAGAACATTTTTCCGGTTCTTCCCACCCCGGTTTGTACTTCATCGACAATTAAAAGTAAATTTTTCTCATCACAAAGTTTTCTTAAAGCTAAAACAAATTCCTTATCCGCGACATTAACTCCGCCTTCCCCCTGAATCAGCTCCAACATTATGCCAACGGTTTTCTCGGTAATCGCCTGCTTGACCGCTAGAAGATCATTAAATTTTACCGTCTTAAAACCTTCGGGTAAAGGCTCAAACCCAACCTGATATTTTTTTTGGCCAGTAGCAGTTACAGTGGCCAGGGTCCGGCCATGGAAGGAATTCTCAAAGGTAATAATTTCATATCTACCCTTGCCGAATTTTCGGCTAAATTTTATCGCTCCTTCATTGGCTTCAGCTCCGGAATTACAGAAAAATACCTTGGCCGCAAATGTAAGCTCAACAATTTCCTTGGCTAACTTTGCCTGAGGGATATTGTAATAATTATTGGGGATAAAAATCAATTTAGAAACCTGATCCCGCACTGCCTCCATCACTTTCGGATGGCAATGCCCGAGATTTCCAACACCCCAACCCGGGAAAAAATCCAAATAAGCTTTCTGATGCACATCCCAAAGCCGGCTGCCCTTACCTTTGACAAACACCAAGGGTACCTTAGTATAAGTCGGCAGGATATTCTCTTTATAACTTTGGAATATTTCTTCAGCTTTCATCTTACAATCTCCGTCCCCACTCCTTGATTGGTAAAAATTTCCAATAATAGTCCATGGGGCGTACGCGCATCAATAATATGTGTTTTTTTCACGCCATCTTCTAATGCCTTAATACAAGCGTTTACTTTAGGAATCATCCCCTGCTGGATCACTTTATCCTGCACCAAGCCCTTCGCCTCTTTAGTAGTAATCGTGGAAAGGAAGGAGTGCGGATCTTCGGGATTACGCATGATCCCTTTGACATTAGTCAATAAAACCAATTTTTCCGCCTTTAGTTGCGCAGAAATACTGGCAGCGGCTTCATCGGCATTAACATTGTAAGTTTTTTTATCATGGCTTGCGCCCATTGGTAAAACTACCACCACATGGTCACGGTCTAGTTGATCTGTGATCGGCTCAGCATTAATCCCGCTAATAAAACCAACTAAGCCCAAATCTATCTTGGATTTTTTCTTCTCTGCCTGGATGATTTTCTTCTCTTTTCCGTTTAAACCCACTGCCTTGGCACCTAATTCGGCAATCTCCGCAACAATAAGGTCATTTAATTTTTGCAGCTCTTCTTCCACTACCTGTAAAGTTTCCTCATCGGTAACACGCATCCCATCGACAAATTCGGCTTTTTTCCCGGATGAACGCATACGGTCACTGATATTCGGCCCTCCGCCATGCACTAAAACCGGTTTTAAGCCCATAAAATTTAAGAAAACAATATCTTCTAAAACTCCCTTTCTAATTTTATCTTCGCCCAAAATGCTTCCGCCGTATTTAATCACAATAATTTTCTTGTGAAATTTTTTGATATAAGGCAAGGCCTCAATCAATACATCTGCCTTCTTAATTGCTTCTTCCATTTTAACCTTTCTTAATTATACTCTGCATTTATCTTGATATATTCAGGCGTTAAATCGCAGGTATAAACTATAGCACTGGAATTACCCTGATTAAGCCAGAGGTCTACCAGAATATCTTTTTTCTTTAAGGAGCTCACCTTAATTTTTAAATCTTTTTCTTTTAGGTCGATCCCACTTGCACCGAGAGCGGCAACAATCCTGCCGAAATTAGGATTCTCTCCATAACAGGCAGTCTTAAAGAGATTGGAATTAGCTACAGATAAAGCCGCGCTCTTTGCCTGGAGAAAATTTTTTGCACCCCAAACTTTTATCCGGATAAATTTACTTGCCCCTTCAGCGTCTTTGATGAGTAATTTTGCCAATTCCAGACAGACCAGGTTTAAGGCATTTTTGAAAGTAAAGAAGTTCTTCTCTTTTTCAATCAAGGCGTTTGCCGCCTGGCCATTGGCTAAAATCGCGACCAAATCATTTGTACTCATACATCCGTCTACAGAAATACAATTAAATGAATTATCCACCGCATCCTTCAGGGAGGATTTTAAAGCATCCTGGCTAATATTTGCATCGGTAAAAATAAAACAAAGCATGGTTGCCAAATTAGGGGCGATCATCCCCACCCCCTTAGCAACTGCAGAAATAGTAATCACCTTTGCGCCGATCTGGCACTTAATCGTAGCTGTCTTGGCAAAAGTATCCGTGGTCATAATTGCCAACTTTGCCTGCTCTATGCCCTGAGAAGATAATCCGGCGACTAATTTAGGAAGTGCAACTTTAATTTTCTCAACCGGTAACCTCTTACCGATAATACCCGTGGAAGCTACTAAAATACTTTCTTTTCTAATCCCTAATGCCTTGGCAGCTAAAAGGGCGGTTCTCTCAGCAGCCAATAAACCTTGCCTGCCGGTAAAACAATTGGCATTACCGCTGTTAGCAATAATTGCCTGAAAAGTTTTACTTTTTTTCAAATGCTCTTTACAAAGTTGCAAAGGTGCTGCCTGGATCTTATTGGAGGTAAACAGGCAGGCGGCTTTTGCCGGAGTATCAGAAAAAAATAACGCTAGATCGGGTTTGCCTGACTTTTTAATTCCTGCATTCATTCCGCAGGCCTTAAATCCAATAGGTAAAATCTCTTTTTGTAAAAACTTCATCGTAATCCTGCGGCCTCGGGAAACTTATACATAATATTCATATTTTGTACTGCCTGGCCAGAAGCACCCTTGAGCAGGTTATCAATTGCACAAACAATAATAATCTTGTCCGTGAAATCTTTCACTGAGATATCACAGTAATTTGTATTCACCACGTCTTTAATCCGCGGAAAATCACCCTCTTCTCTGATTCTCACGAATGGCTCATTTTTGTAGAACTTTTTATATAAATCAACTAACTTCTGGCTCTTGATTTTTGACTTATGCCCCTTAGTTACATAAATTGTTTCTAAAATCCCCCTATTTACCGGTAACAAATGCGGCACAAAAGTTACTTCAAGTTTCTTTGACGCTAACTTAGAAAGGAACTGATTGATCTCCGGGCTATGCTGGTGGACGTTTACTTTATAGGCCTTAAAATCCTCATTAATTTCTGAAAACAAGAGTCCCTCTGCCAATTTTCTTCCTGCGCCAGTTACGCCGGATTTAGCATCAATAATTACCGCGCTACTTTCCAGAAGATTTAAAGCAGCAAGCGGAGCTAAAGCGAGAATTGCCGCCGTAGGATAACAACCAGGATTGGCAATCAAACTGGCATTTTTGATTTTCTGCCGATAAAGCTCAGGCAGACCATAAACAGCTTGCTTGAGGTTACCTTGATCCTTATGCTTTACTCCATAAAACTTCTCATAGACTTTAACATTTTCCAGTCGATAATCTGCGCTTAAATCAATAATTTTTTTCTTGGCTTTTAATAGCGCCGGTACCACCTCAAAAGAAACCGTATGTGGTAAAGCTAAAAATACCAGGTCGCATTTTTCAGAGATCTCTTTAAGATTCGGCAAGGTACAGACCAAATCCAAGCGACTTTTAAATTTAGGAAAAATCTCCCCGATTTTAGTAGGCTTGTCTATTTTGGCAGACAAACTGGTAATTCTTACTTGCGGATGCCCTAAAAGTATTCGGATTAATTCCTCTCCAGCATATCCTGTAACTCCAATAATACCTATATTAATCATTTAAGACTCCTTTAATAATAAAGTCCATCTTAAGCTAAAAATCAATTCTCGTCAAGCTTTTTTCTCGACGGGTGTCCGTCGAATATAATTACTCCTTACACCCCGACATATCGGAGTGTCGGGTGTGCTTCCTCCTGAAACAAAAAATCCCGCTGTTTCCAGCGGGATCTTTGATTCTTGAATTTTGATTTTAAATTTACATATTACCTCTTAGTCCACTGGAAGCGCTTGCGGGCACCCTTTTGGCCGTACTTCTTACGCTCTTTGGCGCGCGGGTCCCTGGTAAGAAATCCTTGTTTACGCAGCGCATCTTTTAATTCAGGTTCAGCAGAAATCAAAGCTCGCGAGATACCATGCCGTAAAGCTCCAGCTTGTCCGGTTAAACCACCGCCATCTAAATTAGCAATTACATCGTATTTAGCAGAATTATTAGTAGCTGCCAAGGGCTGCTTAATAATGATCCTGTCAGTTTCTCTTAAAAAATATTTATCATAAGGCAAACCATTAATCGAGATATCGCCTTTACCGGGAAGTAAGAATACCCTCGCTACGGCCTCTTTACGTCTTCCAACTGCTGAATACTTTACTGTTTGTTCCATTTTTACTTAATCTCCAAGGTAATTGGTTTCTGGGTTTGATGCGGATGCTTATCATCAGCATAAACTTTCAATTTTTTAATCATATCCCTGCCTAATGGACCCTGAGGAAGCATGCGGCTGACTGCTAACTGAATCACTGTGGTTGGCTTCTTTGCCAGCATGGTCTCTAAAACGACCCCCTTTTGTCCGCCCTGGTAACCCGAATAACGCAGATAAACCTTCTGTTTAAGCTTTCTACCCGTTACTTTAATTCCTGCGGCATTAATCACGATCACACCGTCTCCGGTATCAAGATGCGGGGTATAAATCGGCTTATGTTTGCCTTTCAGAACAGCTGCCACCTTACTGGCTAGCCTGCCTAAAATCTTATCCTGGGCATCCACGATATACCAGCTACGCTTAATATCTGCTTTTTTTGCCATATATGTACTATTCATTGCTTATTTATCCTTTGCTAATTAATCCCGACTCAATCTCAGGATGGTCCCGAAGGAAAGTCAAGGGGATTCGTAGAATAAGAAGTTTAACACGATTTCCGCGGAAAGTCAAATAAATTTTTAAGGTTATTTTTTCTGCAAAGACTGGGCTATTTCGAGAAAAATATCCACCAAACGGGGATTAAACTGACTGCCCTTATTTTTCACAATTTCTTTAATCGCATCGTCAAAAGAAAAAGCCACCTTGTAATCGCGCCCGGTAGTCAGCGCATCAAACACATCTGCCAGGGCAATAATCTGCGCCCCCTCAGGAATCGCTTCTCCCGCTAAACCATGCGGATAACCAGTACCATACCATTTTTCAGGATGAGAGAGGATCCAAGGCAGGATTTCGCTCATATCTTTTAAAGGCTCAAGTATTTTCACTCCAATCGTCCCATGTTTTCTAATTGCCTCGAATTCGGCCTC
>JAQUNE010000034.1 GCA_028717765.1 Candidatus Omnitrophota bacterium
CCTCCGGCTCTGCGACAATTTTTACATTTGGAATTGGAATCTTTCATAAATTTAAACTCTTCTCGCTTTGGGCGGACGGCAGCCGTTCTTAGCAGTTTTGTTTGGAAATCTCGCACCCAATGGGGCAGTGGTAAAGCAATCCGCGGTTAACCCGAGAATGATGGAGTTTACCGGTAAAGCACGGGTTTTTAATCAGGAAGAAAGTGCGATGCAGGCAATTCTTAACGGAAAAATCAAAGGCGGAGAGGTAATTGTTATCCGTTACGAAGGGCCTTCAGGCGGGCCAGGGATGCGCGAGATGCTTGCTCCCACTTCAGCCATTGTCGGTATGGGGTTAGCAGAATCAGTGGCGCTGATTACCGACGGAAGGTTCTCCGGAGGGACCAAAGGGCCCTGCATTGGCCATGTCTCACCCGAAGCAAAAAGTGGCGGGACGATTGCTATTCTTAAAGATGGTGATATAATTACTATCGATATACCTAAAAGAAAATTGGAAGTGAAATTAAGCCCTGCACAAATTAAACATAGGCTAAAAACTTGGAAGCCGATTCCCCCCAAAATTACCACAGGGTATTTATCGCGATATTCCAGGTTAGTCAGTTCTGCAGATAAGGGTGCAATATTAAAATGACCGGCGCACAAATTTTAATTGAAAGCTTAAAACGCGAAGGAGTAGAGGTGATTTTTGGCTATCCAGGTGGCCAGGTCTTACCTTTATTTGATAAACTCTATGATGCGGATTTTAAATTTATCCTGGTGCGGCATGAACAGGGTGCTGCGCATGCGGCAGATGGATTTTCGCGTGCTACAGGCAGGGTAGGGGTGTGTATTGCTACCAGTGGACCTGGTGCAACAAACCTGGTCACCGGCATTGCTACTGCCTTTATGGATTCTATTCCCATGGTAGCGATTACTGGGCAGGTAAAAACCACTCTTATCGGCAATGATGCTTTTCAGGAGGCGGATATTACAGGGATTACCCGCCCGATTACCAAGCATAATTATCTAGTTAAAGATATAAAAGATTTATCCAGGACAGTGAAAGAAGCTTTTTATATTGCCTCTACCGGACGGCCTGGCCCGGTTTTAATTGATGTGCCTTTGGATATCCAGCAACAGGAAGCGGAATTTTTTTGGCCGGAAACTGTGGAGATCCGTAGTTATAAACCGACCCTTTTTGGCCATCCCGGACAGATTAAAAAAGCAGCGAAGCTGATTGCTCAATCCAAAAAACCAATAATTTACGCCGGCGGCGGGATTATTACCAGTGGTGCAAGTTTAGCCTTAAGGCAGTTAGCAGAAAAAATTCAAGCACCAGTTACTTGGACTTTAATGGGGATCGGTTGTTTTCCCACTACACATAAACTTGGCCTAGGGATGCTTGGAATGCATGGAACTGCTTATGCCAACCATGCGATTACCGACGCAGATTTAATTATTGCCGTGGGTGCGCGTTTTGATGACCGGGTCACCGGTAGGCTCGATGCCTTTGCGCCCAAGTCAAAAGTGATCCATATTGATATTGATCCTTCATCGATTAGTAAAAATTTCCGCGTGGATGTGCCGATTGTGGGGGATGCAAAGAATATTATCGGCGAATTATTGGAACAGATTAAGAAAATTCCCGATACGTCTAAGTGGGTAGAAGAAGTGGAGGCCTTAAAAAAGAAGCATCCTTTGAAATATAAAGAAGGAGAGAGGGTTAAGCCGCAATTTGTGATTGAACAGATCGACGAAGTAACAAAAGGCGAGGCAATTATAACCACTGAAGTCGGCCAGAATCAGATGTGGGCTGCGCAGTGGTATAAATATAATCATCCCCGGACATTTATTTCTTCGGGTGGGTTAGGTACGATGGGATTTGGTTTCCCGGCTGCAATGGGCGCAAAAATGGGCTGTCCGGAAAAACAAGTATTTGATATTGCTGGAGACGGATCGATTCAAATGAATATTCAGGAATTGGCTACTTGCGTGTGCAATAAGATCCATGTGAAGGTGGCAATTTTAAATAACGGATATTTAGGCATGGTTAGGCAGTGGCAGGAACTCTTCTATAAAAAACGCTATTCCCAAACTTGTATTACGGGGCCGGATTTTGTGAAGTTGGCTGAAAGCTTTGGCGCAGTGGGGATTCGGGTGACAAAAAATGAAGAAGTGCGGCCGGCAATTGAAAAGGCAATCGCAATTGACAATACTGTGTTGCTCGATTTTCAGATCGAACCGGAAGAGAATGTATTTCCTATGGTGCCTGCGGGTGGAGCAATTAATAACATGATTAGCGGGTTAGCATAATGAGACATACGATATCAGTTTTAGTAGAGAATAAATTTGGAGTGCTGGCGCGCATCTCCGGGCTATTTAGCGCCCGTGGCTATAATATTGCCTCTTTAGCGGTGAGCGAGACTTTAGACCCTACGATATCTTATATGACTATCGTCGTAGAAGCAAAGGATGAAAAAGTCCTCGAACAGATTATGAAACAATTGAATAAACTTATAGATGTGATAAGTGTTACAGATTTTACCAAGAAGGAACATGTGGAACGCGAACTAGTTTTAGTGAAAGTTGATTATTCTGCCAAGCAAAAAGCAAAATTAGAGGCAATTTTAAAGAAATATGTTGGTAAGATTGTGCAACGTAAAGCTAGCATTGCGGTGATTGAAGCAGTGGGGGAAGAAAAACAGATTAAAGAGTTATTGGAAAGTTTAAGTTCTTTTGGGGTTAAGGAATTAATTAGAACAGGTAAAATTGCAATGGCTTATTAGTAACGAGATAGCGATAAGCGAACACAACTATTGGGAGGGTGTAAATATGGCAAAGATTTATTATGATCAGGACGCGGATTTAAATTTATTAAAAGGAAAAACTATTGCTATTATTGGTTACGGGATCCAGGGGCGCGGCCAGTCGCTCTGTTTACGTGATTCTGGATGTAATGTGGTTGTTTCTGAACTTCCTAATACGCCTAACTATGAGTTGGCAAAAAAAGACGGATTTAATCCTGTAACAGTGGAAGAGGCAGCTAAGCAGGCGGATATTATTCAAATTCTTACGCAGGATCATGTGCAAGCCAAAGTTTATCATGAAAGTATTAAGCCGCATTTGAAAAAAGGAAAAGCTTTGTGTTTTTCACACGGTTTTAATATCCGTTTTAAGCAGATTAAGCCGCCGAAAAAAATCGATGTCTTTATGGTAGCACCTAAAGGACCCGGAGCGTTAGTGCGTAGAATGTATGAAGAGGGAAAAGGCGTGCCTTCTTTGATTGCGGTTTTTCAGGATGCCAGCGGACAGGCAAAGCAATTAGCTTTAGCTTACGCCAAGGCAATTAAAGCTACAACAGCCGGTGTAATTGAAACGACTTTTGATGAGGAAACAGAAACTGATCTTTTCGGTGAGCAAGCAGTGCTTTGCGGAGGGGTAACTGAATTAATTAAGGCAGGTTTCGATACTTTGATTGAAGCGGGCTATCAACCGGAGATTGCCTATTTTGAGGTACTGCATGAGTTAAAATTAATCACGGATTTAATTCAGGAAAAAGGTATTTCCGGAATGCGTAGGGGTGTATCTAATACTGCCTGCTACGGTGATTTAACCCGGGGGCCGAGAATTATTACCCAAAAGACGCGCAAAGAAATGAAAAAGATCTTAAAAGAAATTAAATCCGGAAAATTTGCCAAAGAATGGATTAAAGAGAATGAAACCGGACGTGCTAATTTCAATAAATTGATCAAAGACGGCGACGATCACCTAATTGAAAAAGTTGGAAAACAGTTAAGAGAAATGATGCCATGGATGAAAAAATAATTATATTTGATACGACACTGCGTGACGGAGAGCAAGCACCCGGAGCTTCTTTGAACGAAAAAGAAAAAATCGAAGTTGCCCAAGGGCTTGC
Source organism: Candidatus Omnitrophota bacterium (assembly GCA_028717765.1). The sequence goes on from JAQUNE010000034.1 coordinate 3,896, forward strand.
TAACTTGGGCGTAGATATAATTGAAGCCGGCTTTCCGATTTCTTCTAAAGGGGACTTTGAGGCAGTCAGGGCTATTGCTAAGGCGGTTAAAGGGCCGGTAATATGCGGCTTGGCTAGGGCAATCAAAAAAGACATCCAGGCAGCCTCGCAAGCAATTAAGTTTTCCAGGCGTGGGCGCATTCATGTATTTCTCGCTACTTCCAAGATCCACATGAAATATAAATTGAAAAAAGCAGAAGACGAGATTTTGCGCCTGGCAGTTGAAAGCGTAAAATACGCCAGGAAATTCTGCGCTGATGTAGAATTTTCTCCTGCAGACGCCACTCGTAGTGAACGTGCCTTTCTCTTTAAGGTGGTGGAAGAGGTGAATCACGCGGGCGCTCATACAGTGAATAATCCCGATACTGTTGGTTACGCTGAACCCCAGGAATACGGCGATCTGATCCAAGCGTTAAAAAATAATGTTCCGAATATTGAAAAAGCAATAATTTCCGTGCATTGCCATAATGATTTGGGGTTGGCAGTTGCCAATTCTCTGGCCGCAGTAAGAAACGGCGCGCGGCAAGTTGAATGCACGGTTAACGGTATCGGTGAACGCGCGGGAAATGCTTCTTTGGAAGAAATTGTCATGGCCATAGATACCAGGAAAGATATCTTTCCTGGATTGACTACAGGGATCAAACAAAATCAGATTTATAAAACCTCGCGCATGGTAAGTAAGCTTACCGGTTTTGTGATTGCTCCCAATAAGGCAATCGTGGGAGCAAATGCGTTCCGGCATGAATCGGGTATTCATCAGGATGGAGTTTTGAAAGAGCGTTCCACCTATGAAATTATTAAGCCCGCAGATGTGGGTTTTCACGGCACTGGCCTGGTTTTGGGCAAGCATTCGGGGCGGCACGCTTTTCTCGAAAGATTAAAAAGTTTGGGTTTCCATTTGAATAAGGAACAATTGGAGAAAGCTTTTGTGCGTTTTAAACAATTGGCTGACCGAAAAAAGAATATCTTTGATGATGATCTTTCTTCGATTGTTGAAGATGAAATTCGCGCAGTTAAGCCAGTATGGAAACTGGAAAGTTTTGAAGTTAATTCCGGCTCAAAGGTACTGCCTCAGGCTATTGTGAGATTGAAAAAGAAGGATAAGATCTTTCAGGCAGAATCTCGGGGAGACGGCCCGGTAGATGCCTGCTGCAAGGCAATTGATAAAATTACCGCGACCAAAGGAGAGCTTCTTGATTACCGCTTAGAAGCTGTGACCAAAGGTAAAGACGCTATTGGCGAAGTTAACCTGAGGGTAAAGATTAAAAACCGGGTAATCTCTAGCAGGGGTTCGTCCACGGATATTATTGAAGCATCCTTATTAGCATATCTAAATGCTGTCAATAAGCATGCAATTTAGCCGCCTTGGCCCAAAAATTTTATTATTGCTTGGTTTTGTCGTTTTAATCCTCCTCTATCGCTACCAGAATTATCTAAAAGAAGCAAAAAACTTCCAACTCAAAAAATTAGAAACATATTCTGATAATTTTTTTGCCGCGGGAAATCCTGAAGTGGTAAAAAGGGCCAGGCCCGTCTCTACTGCATATAAAGAAGGCGAATTAATAGCTACTTTTGGCAGGCCGTTTAGTGACTTTAGCGACGATGAGTGGAAAAGTTTCTGGGATATTATTTACGAACTCTATCCATTAGTTGAGCCTGAATCTCCGGGATTACCCAACAGGGTAAGGCAGTTAACTGAGGGGGAGATTATTTCTGAACTAAGCAACCGCTATCACGCGCCATTTACGAATTTTACCAATGACCATTGGAGTATGTTTTTTGATATTATTTTAAACAAATGAGCGAGCAAAAAAAAGCGCTTTACGGCGTTATTGGTTTCCCAATTGCGCACAGCCTTTCTCCGGAAATGCAGAACGCGGCATTTACGCAGTTAGGTATAGCTGCAGAATACGACAAGTTCGAGGTTAAGCCCGAAGAATTAGAGAAGTTTTTGTTAAAGGATGTTTTTTCTTTAGGTATCTCTGGTTTTAATATTACTATTCCGCATAAGGTTCAAGCAAAACAGATTTTAGAAGTAGCCTTTCCTTTTGAGAATAATTATTCCTTAGTGCAGGATACTTCCTATTATGTGCAATTATCAGGGGCGGTAAACACGGTGAAAAGAGATGGCAATAAATTGTTGTATTGGAATACCGATGCTTCAGGATTTTTACGTGTATTAGAGGAAAAATTTAAGTTTAGCAAGACAGGCAATATTGAAGTGCTTTTGCTTGGTTGCGGCGGAGCAGGCAGGGCGATAATTGCGGCATTAAGTTGGATAAATTCTTTTGCAAAACAGATATATGTATCTGAGAATAATGCGCAGATCGTGAAAGCTTCCAGCGAATTTTTCTTTTCTCAATTAGAGCGCGGCGATATCTTAAAAGAAAAAATTAAATTTATCGCACAAAGCGATATTGCGCAAACAATTGAAAAATGCCAATTGTTAGTTAATGCCACCCCAATAGGAATGAAGGCTGAAGAGCCTTCGGCAATCGACAAGAGTTTACTGCATCGCGGACTATCTGTTTTTGATATCGTCTATAATAGGAGCCAGGAAACTAACTTGATTAAAGACGCCAAAGCAATGGGTTTGCCTGTAGCAGACGGTTTAGAGATGCTTTTATATCAGGGGGCAGACGCCTTTGAATTATGGACTGGAGAAAAAGCGCCGCTTGAAAAGATGCGCGAAGCACTCAACAAAGGAGCAGAAAGAAAATGATCGGTAAAATTATCGCTTTTGTTTTTGGCTCAATTGTCGGCAGTTTCTTAAATGTCTGTATTCATCGCATGCCGCTGGAAGAATCTGTGGTTTGGCCAAGTTCGCATTGCCCGCATTGTAAAAAGAGGATCCCCGCTTATGATAATATCCCGTTTATTAGCTATTTACTCCTAGGGGGTAAATGCCGTTTTTGCCAAAAGAGGATTTCTCTGCGCTATCCTTTTGTAGAATTACTCACTGCGGTTATGTTTGTGATCTTCTTCGGCCGTTTTGGCCTGACCTACGATTTTTTCTTTTATCTAATTTTTGGCTGCGGATTAATCATTGCGACCTTTGTAGATTTAAAACACCGGATCATTCCTGATGAGGTTTCAATCGGAGGCTTTATTTTAGGATTTATTTTAAGTTCAATCAAGGGGGTTAACCTTCATCCAACATTTTCTTTTAATTTTAGGCCAATGCTCGATTCTTTTCTTGGGATCATTATTGGCGGCGCGGTGATTTATTTTACGGGCGTAGTTTTTGATCTAGTTTATTTTAAGCTCTTAAAAAAGCCTCCGATCCAGGGGGAGACCGAATCTATGGGCGGGGGAGATGTAAAATTTTTAGCGATGATTGGCGCATTTTTGGGCTGGCAGAGAGTACTCTTGACATTTTTTCTTGCGCCTTTTTTCGGTGCGATCGTGGGAATAATCAATCTTCTGGTAAAGAAGGACCATACTATAGCCTACGGGCCGTTTTTGGCAATCGCTTCATTAGCAGCGCTTTTCTGGGCAGATAAAATCGTGCGCCTGGTCTTTGGCAATTAAAAAAGGCCCTTCTTCAGGGCCTTGTCTAGGGGATAGTTTATTGAAAAACTATCCATCCATTAGAGTAAACGTCTATTTTGAATATGCCATATAAAACTATAAAAATCAAGGGGTTAAGTCCCTGTTTTAGAAAACGTTTTCTTCGCCATGATGCATAAACGTTGCGGGATTATGATTCCTTTGTTTTCCATCTATTCCCGTGAGAGTGCGGCAGTAGCAGATCTGGATGATTTAAAATTAGCCATTGACTTAGCCAGCCTAAGCGGTAATGGCATTTTGCAGCTCTTACCAATGAATGAAATTGGGGCAAATTTCTGCCCCTATGATTCTATAAGTTCCTTTGCTTTAGAACCGCTTTACTTATCCCTGAGAAACTTACCCCAATGCAAAAACTCCACTATTGATAAAGAAATACATAAGCTAAAGAACAATTTCCCTATAGATAACGCCTTTCTTGATTATAGAATTAAAAAAGAAAAGATGCAGATCCTTTGGGATATTTTCGTGCAATGGGACCGCTATGATTCTTTAGCCTTAAAAAAATTTCGTGAAGAAAATTCCTATTGGCTGGAAGATTTTAGCCTTTATAAGGTTTTGAAGAAATATCATCAAAACTTGCCTTGGTATGAGTGGAAGGAGGAGTTTAAAAGGCGCGAAAAAAGGGCTTTAGAGAATTTTCATATTGAGCATGAAAAGGAAATTAATTTTGAATGCTGGTTACAATGGCAGCTTTTTCGCCAGCTAAAGGATGTGAGGAAACATGCAGAGGAAAAAAAGGTTTCACTTAAAGGGGACCTGCCGATTTTAGTTTCGCGGGATAGCGCTGATGTCTGGGCGCATCCGGAATTTTTTAAGTTAGATTTTGCTGCGGGTGCTCCGCCTGATATGTACTGCGCTAAAGGGCAGCGCTGGGGGATGCCGACATATAATTGGGAAACAATCGCCCAAGATGGTTACCAATATTTGAAAGAGAAGTTAATTTTCGCGCGGAATTTTTATGAGATCTTAAGAATCGACCATGTTGTGGGATTATTCCGCATCTGGAGCATCCCTTATGCAGAGCCTTTGGAAAATAAGGGGCTGCATGGATTTTTTGATCCGAGAGATGAATCCCTCTGGGCAGAACACGGCAGAAGGATTTTACGAGTGATCCAGGATAATGCCAATATGCTTTTATGTGCTGAGGATCTAGGTGTAATTCCCAAAGCCTGCACCGATACTTTGCGAGAATTAGGGATTCCGGGAAACGATGTGCAGCGTTGGGTAAAGGACTGGAAGACGCGCCATGATTTTTTAACGCCCCGGGAATACCGTGAGCTTTCTGTGGCCATGCTTTCTACGCATGACACCACCAATTGGCCTGCCTGGTGGGAGAATGAGGCTGGGACAGTGGATGAAGATCTTTTCTTGCGTAAATGTAACGAACGGGGGGTTGATTTTTTGAGAGTAAAAAATGAACTCTTTGATTTAAGTTGCTCTTGTCATGGGAGGTTACGCTGGCTAGAGCGCATTGACTCAGTAGGCAAACTCGTGGCGATTCTCGCTAAGAGACAAGAAGAAGTGGGTGATTTTATAGATCTATACATTAATTCCTATCAGGAAAAAGAAAAACTCTGGAAACATTTAGGGATTAAGGGGCCAATGCGGGAAAAATCTGACCCAGAAATTGTGCGCAAGGCTTTAAAATTAAGCCTCAAGTCAAACGCTTTATTCTGCGTGAATACGATTTTTGACTGGATGTATCTTACGGATATTTTAGCAGGCGATCCCTATCAATACCGGATCAATACCCCGGGAACTGTCGGCGAGAAGAACTGGTCCTTACGGGTTCCGATTGCTTTAGAAGATTTATTAAAGCACAAGGTGATCAAAGAAATCCGCAAGATGGTCGCGGATGCGGGGAGGACTTAATATTATTTTGCTGTGTGCATTTGCTCGCGTGCGGAAAACTTTTGCCGTGCACTACGGTTTACGCCTCTCTTTCGGGCAGTATGCTCACGCAGGTCAACGCGACCTTTCGTTCGGCGTAAATCCTTGTGCACTTTTGCCAAGAGTTTTCTTATGCACGCTCCCAAACGCCCACAGCAAAATTCAATAATTTAAAGCGAAAGTTATTAACAGGGTAGGTGACGTTTAACGTCACCTGCGTTGAAGATAACTTTACTTCAAGAATCTAGGAATTTCTGGATAACTGTTGTAGGGAATTTATAATAGAATTTATGGTGGAGATAATTTTGGTTGGTGTAGGATAGAAGCGAAGGAGAAGAAATGGAAGAACAAAAAACCAATGGCGTTAAAACGCTAGGTAGCTTGTTATTGGCGTGTTCTATTTTTGGATTTTTTGCGGGTTTTCTTGTTGCAATGTCCAGTGGTAAACCATCTTTTATAGATACGGCTATGCGTTACTTTGGTATTCTTTTTCCGCTAAGTTGCCTTGTCGCCTCAATCGGATTATTAAGACTAAAAAATTGGGGCCGCAGTTTAACCATAGGTAACGTCTTAATACTATCATTAGGATTCTCTTTTGGCATTCTTTCTGACTTTAGGGCAGTTATCAAAGAGGATGGTTGGATCGGTTCTATACTTATGTGGATAGTTATCATTGGTTTGTCTGCCAAAATAATTCATTTTCTTACCCGTCCCAAAGTAAAGGAGCAGTTTCAATATGCCCATTTTAAAATAGAAGCGGTCAATCAAGATAGATCTAGAATGATTTTAAGGTGGAGAATTTTAGCAATTTTCAGTGTAATTATCATAGTAGCAATTTTAGTAGCAGTTTCCTATAAAAGCGCTAAAGAAAAATCTTTAGATTATTTTAACAAAGGATTGACCCATTTCGATAAAAATAATTATGATCAAGCTATTTCTTATTTTTCGAAAGCTATAAACTTAAACCCCAATAATCCAGAATCATATTACAATAGAGGGCTTATCTATTCATTAAAGAATGATTTTGATCAAGCTATATATAATTATAATGAAGCAATCAAATTGAATTCTCAATGGAAAGAGCCTTACATCAATAGAGGCATTGCGTATTATTATAAAAATTCATTTGACGCAGCTATTTCTGATTTAACTGAAGCAATAAAGTTAAATCCTGAAGATCAAAAGGCATACTATAATAGAGGGCTCGCTTATTGTAAAAAAAATAATTTTAGCCAAGCTATATCCGATTTTAGTAAGGCAATTCAAATTAATAAAAATTATCTCCTTGCTTATGACAATAGAGCTTTCGCTTATTTTAGAGAAGGAAATTTTGAACAAGCTATGCATGATTTAAATAAAGCTATAGAAATAGATCCCAATCATGCTTTAACATATGTCCATCGAGCAGAAATATATTTTGAGAAGAAAGACTATGAAAAAAGTTGGGAAGATGTGCATAAATTAGAATTATTGGGAAAGAGTGATCAAATTGACCGAGGCTTCTTAGAAAAACTTAAAAAGGCATCTGGGAGGGAAGAATAAGCTGGAAACTAGGATTAATAAAAATTGACGGTTGCCTTAGAGTATTTATTAGAGCACAAAGTGACCAAAGAAATCCGCAAGATGATCACAGATGTGGGACGAGTATAGTGGGGACGTTCCCCGAGGTGCTACCCTTTCAGAAGGACTAGCCTTTAAATTTCAAAATGTCACTTATTCAGGGTAAGGAATTCTATATTTCAAAAAGAGTCGGTAAGGCGATTACCGATTATAATATGCTTGCTGATGGCGATAAAATTGCCGTAGCAGTTTCAGGCGGTAAGGACAGCTTGACTATGCTGCGTGTCTTGCAAGATCGCCAGGCGTTTGTACCGATAAAATATAAGCTGCTGGCAGTGCATGTGGATATGGGCTATCCCTGCCAGCATCCTAAAATCCTGGCAGAGTATTTCAAAAAGCAGGGAGTAGAATACCATATTGAAAAAATTGATATTTTAAAAGGAAAAACCCGCAAAGATATTTCTTGTTTCTGGTGTTCCTGGAATCGCCGTAAGGCCTTATTTAGTGTAGCAGACCGTTTTGGCTGCACAAAAGTTGCCCTTGGCCACCATAAGGATGATATTATTGAAACGATTCTGATGAACCTTTTCTTTCATGGAGAAATTT
>JAQUNE010000035.1 GCA_028717765.1 Candidatus Omnitrophota bacterium
ATGCGTGCAGCCCCTGATAAAGTAAGATAATCTCTAAAAAACTCTTGGCAGCAGGATCCTTTTTCTGCGCCTGCCTGATCTCATTAAAGAAAAATATAGAAATAATGGCCGTCTTTAATGCGGATATCACTACTAAAATAAGTAAGATTAAGAAAAGAATATGCATTTTCTACTCCTTTTCAATTAACGCCACTGCGTAGCAGGCAATTGCCTGGCCTTGGCCAATAGCATCCAATCCTTCATTGGTCTTGGCCTTGAGGCTGATTTTTTCTTCATTAATTTTTAACAACTGAGAAATTTTTTTTATGATTTTATTTCGCAATGGCAGAAGTTTAGGTTCTTCTGCGATAATCACGCTATCAATATTACCGATAAGAAAACCTTTTCCTTTAATTATCTCGCAGGCCTCTTCTAGTAATTTAGTACTTGCGATATCGCGATACTTTGGATCAGTGTCAGGAAAATGTTCTCCGATATCGCCCTGGCCGCAAGCGCCCAGAAGGGCATCGCAGATTGCATGCAAAAGCACATCAGCGTCAGAATGGCCCAATAATCCTTTATGATAAGGGATTTCCACCCCGCCAATAAATAATTTACGGCCCTCAACTAAACGATGAATATCATACCCAATGCCTATGCGTTCTTCCATAATTTTTTTGCTATTGCCTGCGCGATGATCAAATCCTCAGGTGTAGTGATCTTTATATTATTATAAGTGCCAAGAACTATACTTACTTTCTTCCCTAATTTTTCAACAAGGCAGGCGTCGTCAGTAACTTTTTCTTTTCCAAATCGCGCATATGCCTCTTGGATCAAACCTCTCTTAAAAACCTGCGGGGTCTGTATCTGCCAAAGATTTTCCCGCGCAATATTTTTTTCTACTAAAAATCGGCTGGTGGCCTTTTTAACCGTATCCTTTACCGGCACACCTATAATTGCCGCGCCGCTTTTCTTCGCAGCAGTAACTACTGCGGAAATCATTCTATCTTCAATAAACGGCCTGGCTGCATCATGGATCAAAACTAAATCTGCTTTTTGAGATACTGCCTTTAAGCCGGCAGATACCGAATCCTGCCGCCTTAAGCCTCCTAAAACCAGGCGCGTTACTTTTTTGATGCGAAATGCTTTTATTACTTTAAGGATACTTTTGCGGTTAAGTGTATTTACTACGACAATGATCTCTTTAATTTCGGGATGCCTGTCTAGTACGCAGAGACTACGGATAATTACCGGAACAGCGCCTAATTTCACCAGTGGCTTAGGGATTCTCGATTTGAATCTGACTCCCTTGCCCGCTGCCACTACAATTGCTGCCGCATAACTCATTTTTAATGAGCGCATAACTTACGAGTGCATAAGCACGAGTAAGTTATAGCGATCGTTATTAATTACTATCCGCGTGCGCGAATTAAATCCCGCACCTTCTTGAGATATTCAAAATCATTCCAAAATCTTTGATAAAGAGAAGGTGCGGGATAAGTTCGGACAGACAAGTTATGTCGCTTAGCTTATTAATAGCTAGCTCCATAACTTGTGTCCTCACTTATTTTTCTAATTTGGTAAAGATCATCCTGCCAGCCTGTGTCTGTAAAACTGAGGTTACGGTTACCTTTACCTCCTGGCCGAGCAGCCTACGCGCATCTTCCACTACCACCATCGTACCGTCATCTAAATAACCGACTGCCTGATTATGTTCTTTGCCTTCCTTGATCAATTTAATCTGCATCTCTTCACCGGGGAAAACTACCGGCTTTAGGGCATTTGCCAATTCATTGATATTTAAAATTTTTACACCCTGAAGGCTGGCCACACGGTTGAGATTAAAATCCACGGTAAGCACCTTGGCATTTAGGAGCTTACCTAATTTCACCAATTTCGCGTCTACCTCATGAATTTCAGGAAATTCCTCTTCGTTCAAGGTGATCCCCTGCTGTCCGGATTCCTTTTGGATTGCGTGTAATATTTCTAGGCCTCTGCGGCCACGTTGGCGCTTAATCGGATCCGTAGAGTCGGCGATCTGTTGCAATTCTTTTAAAACAAATTTCGGAATGACAATTTTTCCCTCAAGAAATTTTGTCTTCATAATATCAAGGATCCTGCCGTCAATAATTACACTGGTATCAAGTAAAACAATTTCTTCGACCTGGTCCTGGCGCCGCAGCCGCACATAGGGAATAATCACGTTAAATTCATCTTTTCCGCGTAAACCTATGGACATCCCTAAATAACAAAAGATCATCGTGAGAATCACTTTGATTAAAGAAACACTCGCCTGAGAAAGAGGCGCAATAGTAAAAGCATCGGAAACCAGCTTTGCCATAATTAAACCCAGGATCAAACCAAATACGGCGCTGGAAAGCCCGCGCACAGAAACCTTACGCATGCCAATTTCCAAGAGAATAATAAAAGCTGCGATAATCGCGCCAACAAAAGCGCCAAAAAAATATTCCTTCTGTCCTGCTGTCTGATATCCGACAATCGCACTAAAAATAATAAAAAGAATCCGTAATAACAGTAAATTCATTTTTACCTCCTACTGAGTAAAGCTATATCCAGGGCCTCTTTTAATGTAGAAACCGGAATTAATTCAATTGCCCCTTTTTTAAGATGTAGATTACGGTGATTATTTTTTGGCAAAATACAATGTTTAAATCCTAATTTTTCAGCTTCATTAATGCGCGTAACTGCCTGTGAAATACTTCTTACCTCTGCGGCTAATCCAAGTTCACCTAAAAAAACCGTATCCGCAATCACCATATGCTCCTGATGCGCCGAGGCAATTGCCACGGCTACAGCCAGATCCGCAGCAGGATCCTCTACCTTGATACCGCCTGCCACATTTACAAAAATATCTTCTAATTCTAGATGTAGCCCGATTCTTTTTTCTAAAACCGCAATCAACAGGCTTAAGCGGTTAAAATCAAATCCTTGGGCCCTGCGCCCGGCATAGCCAAAACTAGATTTACTTACCAGTGCCTGGATCTCAACTAATAAAGGCCGTGTCCCCTCTAAAACACAAGTCACGACAGACCCGGAAACGTCTTTGGGCCTTTCCGATAAAAAAATCTGCGAAGGATTTTTTACCTCTATTAATCCTGCACTCGACATTTCAAAAACGCCGATTTCATTTGTTGAGCCGAATCTATTTTTCACCGCGCGTAAAATCCTATAAAGCGCAAACCTATCGCCTTCAAAATAAAGTACGGTGTCAACAATATGCTCTAACACCCGCGGGCCGGCAAGCGTACCTTCTTTTGTCACATGCCCGATAATAAAAATTGAAGTGGCTGTAGTCTTGGCTAATTGCGTCAATATTCCGGCACATTCCCTCACCTGGCTGACACTGCCAGGAGAAGAACTGATCGAAGGCTCAAAAATTACCTGAATTGAATCAATAATTACTACCGAGGGCTTAATCTTCTTTATATATTCAATAATTAGAGAGAGGTCTGTTTGATTTACAATATAAAGATTACTCTGGCTTCCCGCATCTTGCAGACGCTTTGCCCTTAACTTGGTCTGGGCGACTGATTCTTCTCCGCTCACATAAAGCACGGTGTGCCCCTGCTTACTAAGTTGATTGGAAACCTGTAACGAAACCGTAGATTTTCCGATCCCCGGATCCCCGCCGATTAAAACCACTGACCCAGGAACTATCCCGCCACCTAAAACCCGGTCTAATTCCCCTATCGCGGTGACCATCCGGCTATCTTCTTTAACCTCGATATCTTTTAATAATACCGGTTCATCTTTATATAAAGCAGTACGCTCTTTTGCCTTGCCGGAGGGCACACTGTAATCTTCTTCTACAAAAGAATTCCAATTATTGCAGTCCGGGCACCTTCCCAGCCACTTTGGTGACTGGAATCCGCAGTTTTGACAACTAAATATCGTCTTTGTTTTCACTTCTTCTCTTTAGTCTTAAAGAATAGCTTCCAAGGATTATTCTTGATATCTTCGGTAAATGCTTCCAAATTATTGTATAGCCTATCATCACGTAATAATTTTCCCAGATTACCCTCTCCTTTATCCATGGCCGTAATCACTGCGCCAAGGCTATCAAAAATTCCTTTGGCCTGGCGGAAGACCTCGTGCATCGGTATTGGATCAACCCCCACTAATGAATCATTGGGAGCCATACATCTCGTATAATCTTTACCCGGCATGATCTCTAAGTATTTCTCTCCCAGGAGCCCCAATGTATTTACCCAAACAGTAGAATCATTAGGGATGCGCACGTGGTTTCTTAACCAACACTCTAGGCGTACCGAAGTTTTCTGCTCCTCAGGAATAAACCTAATCTTGATCTTCTTGATCTCGCCCACGTCCACTCCGGCAAACCTGATCGGAGCACCCACTTTTACGCCGTTCACAAAATTAAAAATAAAATTCACTTTATAACCCGATGACCAGGTTCTAAATTTACCTATCGATAAAACGAAGATCGCTAAGATTATAATGCCGACGAAAACAAAAATACCCACTTTGAGCTCTAATTTCGTTTTACCAAAAATCATCTTTTGCCTCCGGTTTTTTTATTAAGGTATAAGTTTAGCGCTTGCCTCCAGGGTCTCTGTAATCGGCCCCGTAGCTAAGCCATTAATAAACTGGTGCACCACAGGATGCTCTGAATTCTGGATTTCCTCGGATGAACCTTCAGCGATGATTTTACCCTGATACATCATCGCGATCCTGTCCGCCACTTTATAAGCACTCTTCATATCATGCGTGACCACAATCGAGGTAACTTTTAATTTATCGTGCAAATTGCGGATCAATTCATTAATACTATCCGCGGTAATCGGATCTACTCCGGTAGTCGGTTCATCATAAAGAATAATTTCCGGCTTAATACATAATGCCCTGGCGAGAGAAACGCGCTTTTTCATCCCTCCGCTTAACTCCGAAGGCATTAAATTCATAATCCCGCATAAGCCAACCAGGCAAAGGCACTCTTCAATACGCTCCAACAATTCATGATGGCCGATATCGCTATGCTCAATTAAACCAAAACCCACATTTTCCCCGACAGTCATGGAATCAAAAAGAGCGCCACCCTGAAAGACATAGCCAATCTTCATGCGCAGCGCATTCATCTCTTTTTCTTTAAGTTTACCGACATCTTTGCCATCAAGGACAACATTTCCTTTATCCGCCCTTAATATGCCGATAATATGCTTTAAAAGCACGGACTTTCCGCAACCGGAACGGCCGATAATCACACAGGTTGACCCGGTATTAATCTTAAGGTTCAACCCGTCTAAAACTTTATGCTCTCCGAAAGATTTGTAAAGGTTGGTGATTTCTATCATTTTTAGGGAAAAATAAAATAAAATAAGGCGGTAAAGAAACAATCCGCCATAATAATCATGATAAAGGAAATTACTACAGAACGCGTGGTTGCCTGGCCGACCCCCTCCGCTCCTCCTTCGACATTAAAGCCTTCATAACAACTGACAAAAGCGATCACCATACCGAAGAATATGGTTTTAAAAAGGCCAGTAAATAAATCTTTGAAAAGTAAAGAATCAAAAGTTACCTGCAGGTACATGCTCGATGATATTCCTAATTTGTGAACGCAGATCAGATAACTTCCCAAAATACCAACCATATCGGCGTATAATGTCAATAAAGGTAAAACTACGATCAATGATAAAAAGCGCGGCACTACCAGATATTTTATCGGATTAGTGCCAAATGCCTCGAGCGCGTCAATCTGCTCGGTAACCTGCATTGAGCCTAATTCCGCGGTGTTTGATGCGCCTACCCTGCCCGCAACGACCAGCGCGGTAATTACCGGGCCTAATTCCCTTACCAAAGAAAGTGCAACGAGGCTAGCAATATACATTTCCGAACCAATTCGTTGCATGAAATACGCGGTCTGCAGGGCAAAAATAAAACCGATGAACAAAGCCACTAAAGAAACGATCGGTAGGCTGTCAAAACCTGCTTTTTTGATCTGCTCGACAACGCGGTCTTTTTTAAAGGGTGGCATAAATGAGAGGTAAAATGTCTGCAGACAGAGATTGCTCATCCCTCCCAAAAAGAAGAACATATTATGTACCTGCCTGCCGAAACTAATAAAGAATTTATGCGTCATTGTTCGAAGACCAGTTCATCATTTTTACGCGTGACCTTAACCTGAGAGCCATCCTTGTATTTCTTGGAAATTATCTCGGATGCCAAGGGATCCTCTAAGAAACGCTGAATAGTCCTTTTTAGAGGCCTTGCGCCAAAAACCGGGTCAAAACCTTTTTCAATGAGAAAATCTTTTACCTCTTGCGAAACCTCCAAAGAAATATTCTGCTCCTTTAGCCTTGCCGCCACATACCCTATTTCAATACTCACAATATTCTCTAAATCCTCTTTTACCAAAGGACGAAAAACAATAATATCATCGATGCGGTTTAAAAATTCCGGCTTAAAGGTGCGTTTAACCTCCTCGAGTAACTTATCCTTCATCTCCTGATAAGTAATTTCTTCTTTCTGGGTTTTAAAACCGAGAGAGCCGGTTTTACGGATCAACTCCGCACCCACATTGGAAGTCATGATCATTACGCTATTACGGAAATCAACTTTCCTGCCGAAACTATCAGTCAACCGGCCGTCTTCAAATACCTGTAATAACAAATTAAAGACATCCGGGTGCGCTTTTTCGATTTCATCGAGCAAGATTACTGAGTAGGGCCGGCGCCTGACTTTTTCTGTAAGCTGGCCACCCTCTTCATAACCGACATACCCCGGAGGAGCGCCGATTAACCGGGAGACATTGAATTTTTCCATGTATTCAGACATGTCCAACTGGATTAAAGCATCTTCATCACCAAACATAAATTCCGCGAGTGCGCGCGCTAAAAGGGTTTTACCGACACCAGTTGGCCCTAAAAAAATAAATGAACCAATTGGCCGGCGCGGATCCTTGATCCCTGCGCGTGAACGCCGGATCGCATGTGCAATCACACTGATCGGCTCATCCTGGCCCACCACACGCTTACGCAGTTCTTCTTCGATCTTTAAAAGTTTTTCCCCTTCTTTTTCTTCCAGCCGAAAAATAGGGATCCCTGTCCATTGCGCGACGATTTTTGCAATTTCCTCTTCTCCTACTTCCGGGCGCATCTTATCTTTTGATTGTGACCATTCGCGATTTAACTGTTCTAATTCCTGACGGGCGATCCTTTCCTGGTCCCTCAAAGAAGCTGCTTTTTCAAAATCCTGCGACTTAATAAAAGCCTCTTTTTCTTTTCTTAAAATTTCAACTTTCTGTTCTAATGCCTTAATCTCCGGTGGCACGATCAGGACATTTAACCTGGCACGCGAGCCTGCCTCATCAATTAAATCAATTGCCTTATCGGGAAGAAACCTTCCGGAAATATAACGGTCGGCTAATTTTGCCGCGGCCGCTAAAGCCTCGTCATTAAATGTAACTCTGTGATGTGCTTCATATTTTTCACGCAAGCCTTTTAAGATTTCTACAGTTTGATCAACTGAGGGCGGCTCAACCATAATCGTCTGGAATCTTCTCTCCAGCGCGGCATCCTTTTCAATATATTTCCTGTATTCATCCATGGTTGTCGCGCCAATACATTGAATTTCGCCGCGCGAAAGCGAAGGCTTTAAAATATTCGAAGCGTCAATTGCCCCTTCTGCGGCACCTGCTCCGACAAGTGTATGTAATTCATCGATAAAAATAATCACATCCTGAGAGCGTTTAATTTCTTCCATTACGGCTTTGATTCTTTCTTCAAATTGGCCGCGGTATTTTGTGCCGGCAACCATCAAAGCCAGATCTAAAACCACGATCCGTTTATTTCTTAAAATTTCCGGCACATTTCCCGCTACGATTGACTGGGCAAGGCCTTCGACAATCGCAGTTTTCCCCACGCCCGCTTCTCCTAAAAGAACCGGATTATTTTTTGTGCGCCGGCTTAAGATCTGAATCACCCGCTCGATTTCCATCAGCCGGTCAATTACCGGATCTAATTTATTTTCTTTTGCCAAAGCAGTCAAATCCCTGCCAAAGGCATCTAACGCCGGAGTTTTTGTTTTTTGCGCTTGAGCCCCTTGGCCAAATCCCGGCAAAGCTGAGCCTAAAAGCTCCATCACTTCATTGCGTACCCGCTCTAAATCTAATCCTAAATTTAATAATACCTGAGAAGCGACACCTTCTCCTTCGCGGATCAAGCCCAATAAAAGATGCTCTGTGCCAATATAATTATGCCCTAAGGCCCGGGCTTCTTCTGCTGCTAGCTCTAAGGCTTTTTTTGCCCGAGGGGTAAAAGGAATATCGCCGATAATCTGGGTAGTCGGGCCTGGCTGCACTAACTTTTCAATTTCTAAACGGATATTTTCTAAAGAAACACCCATTTTCTGCAGTACCGCCGCAGCCACACCTTCCCCTTCACGAATCAAACCAAGAAGAATATGTTCTGTTCCGATATAGTCATGGTTAAAACGCCTGGCTTCTTCTTTAGCTAAAATGATCACTTTTCTTGCTCTTTCGGTAAAACGATTGAACATTAAACCCTCCTATTGTGCGTTTAATTTACTCCTTACCAATTCCGCGCGTTTCATATCCCGGTCTTGGGAAGTAATTTTTTTATTTTCCAGCTTTTGCAGGTGTGCCGGCTGGGTAATAATAAATAATTCATTGATCCTGCTACGGTTGACATCCGCAATCATGCCTAAATCAGAGCCTAGCCTGACCATAGATAATAATTCTATGGTCTCCTGGCTGGAGATGATATGGGCGCTTTTTAAAATGCCGAAACTGCGATTGATCCTGTCTTCTAAAAGCGCTTTGCTCTGCGAAAGTAAAACCTCTCTTGCCTGATTCTCCTGTTCAATAATCTGCTTTATAAGGCCATTAATATTTTCAATGATCTCCTCTTCGCTGTGCCCCAAGGAAACCTGATTAGAAATCTGAAAGAAATTTCCCGTTGCCTGCGTACCCTCGCCATAAAGACCGCGGGTAGTAAAACTTAATTTGGAAATTGCCGCCAAGACGCGGTTAATCTGGCGCGTCATCACCAACGCAGGAAGATGTAACATTACTGACCCGCGCATACCGGTTCCAGTATTAGTCGGACAGGCAGTCAGGTACCCCCATTCCGAAAGAAAAGCAAAATTTAATTCCTTGCTCAAACGATCATCAATCCGGTTAATAATATCCCAGGCTTCAAAGAGGTTAAACCCTGACTGCATCACCTGTATTCTTAAATGGTCTTCCTCATTAACCATGATCGCGATAATCTCATCGTCATCGATTACCACTGCCTTGGAATTTTTTTTCTGGGCGTGTTCGTGAGACATCAGGTGCCTCTCTACCAAAAATTGCTTATCTACATTATCCAGTTCCGCAAGTTTAAAAGTAGTGGCAGTATTCAAAAAATCAATTGCTGCCTTGGCGTTTTCGATTTTCTTGAGCACTTCTTCGCCTTGCGTTTTACTCGCCCAATGCGGAAAAGGAAATTCTTCTAAGTTCCTTGCCAGGCGTACACGGCTGGAAATCACAATATCGGAATTCGGGCCCGTGCCTTTCAACCATTCACTGGTATGTTTTAAGAGATCACTGAGTTCCATCTTTATCTTCCTTTATTTCATTTATATTAGAGGGTTGCCTTTGTTCTAATGCCTTAATTTGATCGCGCAGCCGCGCTGCCTCTTCAAACGCTTCGGCTTCAATTGCTTTCTGCAGCTGGCTGCGTAATTCCTGAGTGTCTACTGTAACTACATCTACGATTTTCTTTAAAACTTCTTTCTCTTTTCCGGGGGTTTTACCAACATGCTGGCTTGAGCCGTGTATTCTTTTTAATAAAGGGGCGAGATATTTTTTAAAAGCGCTGTAGCATTGCCCGCATCCGAGCCTACCGATTTTCTTAAAATCCGCGTAGGTAAGTTTACAGTTGGGGCATTTTAGCAGATCCGCTTCTTTATCAATACTCGGCTTTTCGAACTCCGCCATTCCGGCTAAAAGGTCGCTTAAACCAAACTGTTGCTCCATCTGAGCACTCTTCTGGCGCGCGCACTCTTCGCAAAGATGTAATTCATTCATCTGATCATCGATAATTTCCGTCAGATGCACGGTTGCCGGATTTTTACCACAGATATCGCAAAGCATGCTTAATACCTCACTCCCTTACTTTTAGTCAACTCTTTAAACTTTTTCATCAGCTTCAAGGTTGTCTTACCTGGTTTTCCTACTCCAATTATCCTGCCATCCACTTTTACCACGGGGATGATCTCCGCGGCAGTACCGGTTAAAAAACACTCATCAGAAATATACACCTCATGCCGGGTAATCACGTGCTCATGCACAGAGATCTTATCCCTTTTGGCGATTTCTAAAACCGCATCACGGGTAATCCCGCGCAAAGTACCCATACATTGGGGCGGTGTATACAAGTGGCCATTCTTCACAATAAAAATATTATCTCCAGTGCATTCTGCCACAAAGCCCAGAGAATCAAGCATGATTGCCTCATCACATCCGGCATTTGTTGCTTCAATTTTTGCCAGGATATTGTTGAGATAATTTAAGGATTTTATCTGGGGATTTAATGCTTCAGGCAGATTACGCACCGTAGGCACAGTAACAATCGATAACCCGTTTTGATAAAACTTCGCCGGATAAAGCGCTATTCTATCAGCAATGATAATAATTGTGGGCTTTCCATTACATTTGCGCGGGTCTAGGCCTAAGTCGCCCTCACCCCTGGTTATCACCAGCCTGATATAAGCATCATTAAGATGATTCTCCTTTAAAGTTTTTATTACCGCTTTAATCAATTCTTCTTTAGTCAAAGGGATTTTTAGCATAATGCTATGTGCAGACTCAAAGATCCGGTCAATATGTTCATTTAATTTAAATACCAACCGGTTATAAGAACGTATCCCTTCAAATACTCCGTCGCCATAAAGCAGGCCATGATCAAATACAGAAATCCTGGCTTGTTCTTTTGCATAAAATTTTCCGTTAATATAGATTTTCATTCAGCCCCCTTTGTCCACCAGGACAACACCCGCGCAAATCCGATAAGCGCGGGGTGCCATTAATTTACCAATATTCCATCTCTTAAATGATACACCCGATCTGCCACTTTCGTCAATTCTATATTATGCGTCACTAAAACTACACTCATCTGATTTGTTTGATTAATTTTTTTTACCAAAGAAATTATTTCCGTCCCGGTTTTCGTATCCAGGTTACCCGTAGGTTCATCACAAAGCAGTAATGCCGGACTATTGATTAATCCGCGCACAATAGCCACTCTTTGCTTCTCTCCCCCGGAAAGCTGGGAGGGAAAATAATCCATCCTCTTTTCCAAACCTGTCTGCTTTAAAAG
>JAQUNE010000036.1 GCA_028717765.1 Candidatus Omnitrophota bacterium
TGGAAGGAAATGCTTTTTGCGCATCAAACTGAGAAAATTCACTCCTCATTTTTAATCCGCTCTGGGGGATCTTCCCTAACGACCTCCAAATACTATCATCCACAAGAAAAACTTTACGCATCACCTTTTGCGCCTCAAGATTTCCCTCACGGCTAACCACGCGCAGATATTGATTTTCAACCCGGGGTTTATTTTCAACTATCTGCTTTAAAAGAAGATACATGCCTTCCAAAATATCCACGGGCTCAAACCCACTGACACAACAGGCCACTCCAAATCCTCGAGGGATAAATTCATACGGTTTTGTACCGATAATTGCTGAAACGTGCCCAGGGCAGAGAAAACCATCCAGCCTTAATCTTTTGTCCTGAAGAAGAAAAAACATTGCCGGAGGAATTAGTTTTAAGCAGGTATAAAAATAGAGGTTCTTTAATCTTTCTTTTTTTGCTTGGAGTATGCTCAGCGCGATAGCGGGTGCCGTGGTTTCAAAACCCACTGCCAAAAAAATGACTTTCTTCTGCGGATTTTTCTTGGCAAGATGAATCGCTTCTAAAGGAGAATAGATTATGCGCACGTCTGAAGACTTGGCGCGTTCCCTCTCGAGGCTGGATTTATTGCCAGGAATACGCAACATGTCGCCAAAAGTAAGCATCAAGACATCCTTGTTTTTTGATAATTCTATCGCGGTATCAATATATTCGCTAGGGCTCACGCAAACCGGGCAGCCTGGTCCGGCAATCAGGCTTAAGTTTTCCGGTAAGAGTTTATCTAAGCCAAACCGGCAAAAATTTTGCGTATGCGTTCCGCAGACTTCCATCAAATTAATCTTTTCATCCGGCATGATCTGATGGATTTTCTCTGCCAGCTTCCTTGCCAAGCCTAAATTACGGAATTCATCAACGTATTTCATCAATCAGTTTTAAGGTCTCTTTTGCTTTTTCGGGTGCGATCCTTTGAATCGCAAAGCCGGCGTGCACCAAACAATAATCACCAACTTTTGCCTTAGGCAGCATGGCAATATTGATCGTACGCGTAAGTTTGCCGGATTCAACCTGGGCAAACTCCCCGTTAATCTGTTTTATTTTCATGGGAATTGCTAAACACATAGTTATCTGCGTAAGTAATTTGCAACTGCTGCCTGCCCTAAAGAAAGGGCGCTATCACTGCTCGATAGCTCTTTATGGGTGACCACATTAAACCCAGTATTACATAATAACTCCAAACTTAAATCAAGTAAAAGCTTATTTTGGAAAACCCCTCCCGAGAGGACGATCTGCTTAATTGCGCTTTTTTCCCTTAAAATTAAGCAGGTTTGCTGAATCATTTTAGCTACCGTCTGATGAAATCTATAGGCGATTTTTTCATTTGCCTCCGCGGCCTTTAAGTCCGCAACTATCTGCCTAAACATCGTTTTTGGATCAATTATATAAATACCTGCTTTTTTACGGATATTAAAACTGTACCCTGTGGCGCGCGAGGTGCAACGAGAAGCTACTTTTTCCAGCTCCATCGCCAATTCTGCTTCTCGACTAACCTGGTATTTTTTTAAAACTAAACTTCCTGCGGCGTCAAAAAGCCTGCCCATACTGCTGGCCGCAGGGGTATTAAAATTCAAGGCATACATTTTCTTTAACCCCTGCCATTCTTTTTTGTAAGGCGCAGGATAAAATTTAAAATCTAGCCAGGCACAAGCCAACCTCCAGGGTTGGCGGATTGCTGCTTGCCCGCCCAAAAGTGGGATCTGCCTTAAATGCGCCATTCTCTGGTAACGCTGATAATTACAAATCAGAAACTCTCCGCCCCAAAGAGTTCCATCTCCGCCTAAGCCGGTCCCGTCAAAGGCTACACCGATTACCTTCTGATTTGGTAATTTATTTTCTGCCATACATGCACTAATATGGGCGTGGTGGTGCTGTACTGGCTGGTACCTATAACCACCAGGGCCAAGGTTTAAGCCGAACTTGGTGGACTGATATTCTGGATGCAAATCATAGGCAATAACTCTTGGCTTCTGCTTAAGAAAATATTTTGCCTCTTTTTCAAAGGCAGATAAATCTTGCGGATTATCCAAATCACTATGCACCGGGCCTATATAGGCGAATTTACCCCGGGCAAAACAAAGGGTGTTTTTTGTCTGAGCGCCCAGAGCGAGAATCGCTTTATTGACTTTAAATGGTAAGGGTACTTTTTTCAGTGTCATTTTTTTAACAAAAGAAGGTATGCTTTCAAAAAAAGTTTGCTTATTTTGCCGCTTTGACCGTTTCCAATGGATTTATTTTCCAATCTGGTTAAGGGCATTACCCCAATCAAGGAATTTGTCAGAAAAGCTTCTTCTGCGGATTGTAAATCCTCTAGCGTAAAATCACCCTCAAATATTTTAATCTGTTTTTTCTTCGCTAAATTAAAAATAACCCTCCTGGTAATTCCTTCTAAGCAGCCATTACTTAATGCCGGAGTAAAAAGGGTGTTGCCGCTGCGGAAGAATATATTACTCCTGGATCCTTCAGCAATTAACCCCCTATGATTTAGGATAACCGCTTCGTCAAACCCTCTTTTTCTTGCCTGCTCCAAACTTAAATTATAAATCAGCCGGTTGGTGGACTTTATCCGCGCCAACAGAGAGTTTTCGTCCTGCCTAAGAGAAGAAACCGCGGCGGAAAATCCTTTTTTGTACTGCTGCCGGGAAAAAGGGCGATATTCCTTGGCAAAGATAGAAATCTCCATTCCGGAAGATGATTCGCATAAGGTTAAACGTACAGAAGCATCCGGCAATTGATTTAATTTTACGGTAGAATAAATTTCCTTTTCCAACTGCCGGCCGGCTGTAGCTAACCTTAGATGCACTAATTTAGCCGCCCGGGCAAGCCTTTCCAGATGCCAATCCAAATGGATGATTTTACCCTCAAAACAGCGCATCGTTTCAAAAAGGCCGGTGATTTTTTCAGGTTCCATTAATTGCCTCCACCATCCCCCTGCCCTTTACCAGGGTTTCCTGATATTCTTCAAGCGGGTCGGAATCCGCGACAATTCCACCGCCTACCCCAAAATAAAGTTCTTTACCCTTTTTTAAAATTGTGCGGATCATAATATTAAAATCCATCTTTCCGCAAAAACTTAAATACCCCAATGCCCCGGTATAGATCGCGCGTTTATCCGGCTCTAATTCATCAATGATCTCCATGGCGCGGATCTTCGGGCAACCGGTGATTGACCCGCCGGGAAAACAGGCACGCAATAGATCAAACCTGTTACTACCTTTAAATAGCCTTCCTTCAATAGTGGCAGTAGTCTGGTAAACTGTGCGATACTCTTCTAATTGCCGAAGCTTTGTCACCTTGATCGTATCATAATCGCAAACCTTGCCTAAATCATTCCTCTCTAGGTCAACAATCATAATCAGTTCTGCTTGATCTTTAACACTATCCAAAAGCTCTTTTCTTAAACATGCATCTCTTTTCTTATTGGGGCTGCGCCCACGCGTACCTTTCATCGGCCGGGTAATTACCCTATCGCTAGTCAACTGAAGAAATCTCTCCGGAGAAGAACTGAGGATCTGAAAATCCCCGGCATCAAAATATGCGCTGAAAGAAGCGGGGTTGGCCTTTCTTAAGCGACGGTAAATTTCAAGGCTACTTAAATCTGTCTTACTTTGAAATCTCTGGGAAAGATTCACCTGATAGATATCTCCTGCCTTGATATACTCTTTGGCCTTTCTTACCGCACGCAGGTAATTTTCTTTAGTAAAGTTAGATTCTAACCTAAAGATCTGATTTTCTTTCTGAATGCTTTTTTCATGCTTCTGCAACTTTCCGCTCTCAAGGATAATCTTACTGATCCTACGGAAATTCGATTCGGCTAATGTTTTTGCCAAAGCAGAACTCTTTTCCGGAAAACCTGTTGCGCAGATAAAAAAAACTTTTTTCAGATGATCAATAATAATTACCGTATTATAAAAATGAAACAAGCATTCCGGAACCGCAAGAGCGGTTTTTTCCCGCGGCTTAATTTTTCCCTCTAATCGCACGCCCAGATCATATGCCAAATACCCCACTGCGCCTCCGATGAAGGGGGGAGCCCCAGGAATTGCTGGCAAATAATAATTTTTAAATGCGGCGGCGAGCTTTTGAAAAGGTGTAGAGCCGCTTATACTTAACTTTAAGAATGGCTCAATACCAAAAAAAGAATAGCGGCCGGTATTTTGCAGTTGCAGGCTGGAATCCAAAAAGAATGCCCCTTCGTAATCAACGAAATTTTGCCAGAGAACCGCGGGGTCGAATTCAAGCTTATATGACTTCCAGATGTAATATGCCATCTATCCTAAAGGAGCGCTCCTCGTTTCTTAAAGAACAAAAACCCACAAGATAACTGTAATTGTTTTCTTTCTTGATCTCTTTCGGAATCACTTGCCTTTCTGTAACTTGCGCGCTGGAAGAAGAAAGATATTTAATTTTTATTCTCAAGGCCTGCGAGATCGCTTCTTCTATCTGGGCAATTCTCTCTGCATTGATATTTTGCAAAAGCAGTGGATTAAGCATAAAGAGGTTGGAGAAATTTTTGAAATCCGTCACCCCCTTAGAGGTTAAGATTTCTTTTAGCCTGGAGAATACCTCCCAGGTAATTTCTACATCAGAGAAAGCGCGGTGCTGCTGCTGCTCTTTAATCCCCAGCCGCTGGGCAACAAACCAGAGCGCGTAACGCTCTAATTGCGGCAGCAGCCTTTTTGCCATTTTTAAAACATCTAAAACAATGATCTCTGGGGGAAAATCTTTCTTTAAAAGCTTTAATTCATTTTGTAAAAATTCTAAGTCGAAGGCAGCATTATAAGAACACAGGCAACTTCCTGAGATAAATTCTAAAAACTTAGGCATAACCTCAGAAATTAAAGGCGCACCTGCCAACATTTCCTCGCTGATCCTGTTGACCGCGAAAGCGCCAGGAGAAATCTGCCGCTGCGGATTGACCAGCGTGGTAAAAGTAGCTAATTTTTCCTTCCCGCGAAACCTAATTCCTGCAATTTCCACGACCCTATCCCCTGTACGCGGTTCAAGGCCAGTGGTTTCAGTATCGAAAATCGTAATCTCTACCTCATCAATATGTTTATTCATGCTGTCCGTTTTACGATGTAAGCTGGCAGGAGTTTTACCGGTTTATAAGAGAATTTTACCTGCCGCAGATTTTCTAACCCAGAATCATCCATCACATTGATATATTTAAAATCCTTTAACTGCGAGCAAAATTCCCGAAAGATAAACTGGGCGAGCCCTTTCTGGCTCAAATCAGCGATTTCATACAAAACACAGAAGGTGTCTGAATTTAATTTAAAACCAAAAGTAAAAGCCTTGATCTTATTATTCACCTTGACTATCCTACCCAGGCAATTCAAGGATTTATAATTATCCAATAATATCTTTAAGGCATTCAGGCTGTCCTTAAGCATCCCCTGATACAAAATATCCTGGTTGGATTTAGCGCGTTCTTTGGCCCAGGCCAGATATAATTTCAGGCAATCATCAAGGTGTGTTTTCTTAAAAGGCAAATATTGAAATTCGTAATTTTTTAAAAAATAATTTAAGGAAGAACGTTTAGATTTAAACCTGTTTCCTTTTAACTCTACAAGATCTTCCCGTAAACAAACATAATCAACGGATTTTTTGCTACAGGCAAACCCTAATGACCGATAAAACTCCAAGTCTTTTTCCTCAACATTTTCAATCCGAGAAATTTCCTTATTTCGATTGAAGCCATCAAGGAGCTTAAAGACCTCCGTGGTAACTTCCGGGTTTAATTCTTTCGCCAAAGGGCCAAGATACAAAAATGTGCCGATTTGGTCCTGAAAAAACACACACAGACACCCATGGATGATTACCCAGTAAATCCTAAATAACCCCTTCCAGATATAAATATTCTCGAAAGTATAGACAGATAATTCATGCCTGGATAAACCAAGGTAGCGGTTAAATAATGCCTTATTCCGGAGAGTCAATTTATGCAGTTTCATCAGATATCTTTAACTCAACAACCTCAGAAACTTCTTCGTAAGCCGAAAGCAGCTGCGGGTTATCGCGTAAAATCTTTTTTTGCTTGGGAGCATTTAGGAAAGTAGCCAGATATTCGGCATAATCTTTGAATTCTTTACCCTTAAGATTTTCTTTGATATAGGGGCAATTTAGATCCACTGTCAAAAGGACCTTCCCTTCCCTAAAATTAATCAAGAAGGGGTAGAGTTGGCATTCAAAAGGGCGCCCTGAATAAATTCTGCATTTATTTTCCCCTAGATTCAAAAAAGCGCAGATGAAGCCTTCCCCTTCTGGATGGGCTATAGGATGAATGCGTTTATCCAGAGAGATCGAACAACTAGGCAGGTCATTTTTTTCCATGAGCTGCTGTATCTCTTCTTCTAAAAGACAAGGCGCCCAAACAGAGTTCTCCTCTAAAAACCGGCAACAGCCTTTACATTTCAGACAGAATTCCTGAGGAACAAATTGCTTGATCATTTAACGATGCTTCCTAATTTTAATTTTTTCTCCGGAGAGACAATGACAATTCCGTTTTCATCAGAGGCAGCAAGGATCATTCCCTGGCTTTCTACTCCCCGTAAAAGGGCTGGCTCAAGATTATCCACAACTACCACCTGTTTACCGATAAGATCTTCCTTCTGGTAAAAGGCTCTAATGCCAGCGACTACCTGCTTTTGCCTGTCTCCGAGATCTAAAGTAATCACGTAAAGCCTGTCAGCATCAGGATGTTCATTAACTTCTTTAATTTCAGCTATTTTAAGTTCTAATTTCCGAAAATCATCAATCGTAACCATCAAAGACCTCCTATGCTTTATATGAACTACTTGGGAAGGGCGCTGTTAATCATTTCTGCGCGGGCATGGGCCACTTCACAGAAATATTCAACCGGGGTATCCATTGATCCGGTTTCTAAATGCGCATGGGCAGGACACCAAATACAGAGATTAACTAAGGAGCATTTACGGCACTTCTCTAAAAATTCTTTCTTATTTGAACGCAAGTCCCTAACCTGTGTAACAAAATTCTTCCAGATCTGATCTAAATTACCGTCCCTAAGATCACAAATACACGACGCATGCCAAAGCGAGGAACAAAGCCGGAAAAATCCATCGTAACTTACGGTGAAACTGCCATTTCCGGTACCACAGTGAAAAAGATGATTGCAGTTAAAATGTTCGAACTCCGGATTGATCAATTCATTACATCCATTCTTTAAAGCACCGTAGCGTTCAGAGTCCGCATGTTCAATAGCAACGATCTCTTTGGGAGAAAGGCGCTCTGATTTTATTTCTTCATTCCTTTTTTTATCCGCATCAAAACGCAGGTGTAGAAACGGGTCAAAACGAAAATAGTCTTTGGTCCTTTCCCGGCAGAACTGCGAAATTAGAGGCAATTCATGCACATTAGAACGGATTGCCATAGCCTTATAGCGCACCTTGACCCCATTATCAAGTAACATCTTTAGCCCACGCATGAAAGCAGCATAAGAACCTTTCTTTCCGCTTACCTTTTCGTAAGTTTCCTCGGTAACTCCATAGACGGTCACCTCGATATCCCGAGGAGGATATTTCTTAAACAAATCAATGTGCTTCTGATTTATCAGCGTGGCATTGGTAAAAACTGAAATAAAAAGCCCTTTTTTCTTCAGGTACATATAAATTTCAAAAAAATCTTCTCTTAAAAGCGGCTCCCCTCCGGTAAGCAGGCACCATAAAGCACCCAAAGACACAGCTTGGTCGGCAATCTTCTGAATCTCTTGAAAAGAGATTTCTTTTTTCTTTGCCCCTGGGTCATCTTTGGGCAAATTAATATAACAATGCCGGCAGCTGTTGTTACAGCGCGCGGTAAGCTCCAGGTCAAAAGAAATAACGTTGCGGTTATTACGCATTTTCTCCCAAACCGGAAATTCCGGTAAGGAAAGTGAAGATACAAAGGATTCGCTATTTTGCGATTTATTATTTTCCATTAGAGTATGGGTTTAAGTGTATTCCTAATTGGCATCGGTATCCTCCTCCAGCACCAGACTAAAAATGGTAGAATCCTCTTACGGCTCAAGAGAACAATCAGGGCTTCTTCCTTCCCCAGCCCCAAACGTACCTTACGGCCTTTTCTTTCTATTTTTGAAACAAACCCCAGAAGGTTCTCATTCGGAATAAAACCATCCGGGTAAAACAGGCTATCGCCTTTAATCAGATAACAACCTTTAAGCTGTTTGATCACTCTGTGAATAATCAGCTTCTCCGCGCAAGGATGCATAAAAGCCACTGCCTTGCCAAAGAGCGTTTTTGCGCAAGATAACGGAGAGATCGTCACGATATCACCGTCTCTGATAAAAGGCGACATACTAAATCCCTTGACCAGAAAGCGGAAAGGTACGCCTTTTTCCAGCGTTGCCCTCAGAAGCTCGCCTAGCGCTTTTCCGGAGAGGAACAATTCCTCATCGCTGACTACGCAAAATTCTGATTTAGCCTCTTCCAACTTCAACCAACATCTTCCTTTTGATTAATTCCTGAGTTAAGCCTAAAAGGTCTTTTTCAATCGCATTGGATTCGGCGTCAAAATCCGCGCTCAAATCTTTTGCCACCTGTTTTAGGTTTTTTTTGCCGTCTAACCTATCCCAGATCGCCCTTCCTGTTTCATTGAGGGTAAAAATCTCATCCTCTAAATCACCGATACCAGAAGTGATCGGGATGATAATAAATTCCCCTTGAACCTGGCGCGCCACCACATCTTGTGAAGGCACATAAATTTTTTCTAAGCTTACTTTTGCTTCCATGTTTTCCTCCTTATGCTATTCTTCTACCTTTTTTGCACATAGTTCATCAATTCTTTCTTTCCAGTTTTCTACTTCCCAGGCTACTTCATTTTCTCTCACCAGCCCCAAGAATCTTGCCTGGGCATGGGCAATTTCACAAAGATATTCAATCGGCGTATCCAATGTACCGTACTCAGACCAGGATTTTGCCGGGCACTGCTCGCAGAGCCCTTTTAAAAAACAATGCGCGCAACGCTTAAGATAATCTTTATTCTGGGCTTTTAATTTCCTGACTTCAGGAAAAAAATTTGTTACCGCATCTTCCAGCGAGCCTTTTTTTAGATCATAAATTGTTTGCGGATGCCGCAGCATCATGCAGGGCTGAAAAAATCCGTAGGCATCGACACACCCGCTGGAATTGCCCGATCCGCAGGAAAAAAGCGTATCGCCCGAGGAACGCATGAATTTAGAACAAAACTCCTGCATCCCTTTTATATATTTATTTTTTTTCCGGGTGAGGACTCGTAAACCTTCTTCCGCAGAAAGACGGACTTTTTTGATCTGCTGGCTCTTGGCATCCCTTCTACAACGTAGGTCAAAAAACATCGAATAAGATGGCGGCTGTCCGTCCATCCAAGGGATGTTTTGCGACCAAACCTCAAATTCGTCTATCTCATCTTTATTCTTCGGCAAAAGCGCGCCCTTTACGACAAAAGGGATTTTGTGTTTACGCAAAAGGTCAATTCCCCTAAAAGCGGCAGCAAACGAACCCTTGACACCAGTTGCCGCTTCGTAAGATTCTTCTTTCATGCCATAAACAGTAACTTCCATTTTTTCTCGGGGTGGAGTATGGGCAAACATTTGCGCTAACTCCGGAGTAATTAAGCTGGCATTGGTAAAGATCATCACTTTTAGACCAGACCTTCTAGCAAAAAGATAAAGCTCTGTAAAATCTTCCCTTAAAAGCGGCTCGCCGCCAGTGAATCTCACGGTCATACAGCCTAAAAGGGCCGCCTCTTTTAAAATCTCTTTTATCCGGTCAGAAGAAAGCTCTCTTTTTTTTGCCGCGAGGTCATCCTTGGGCAAATTAATACAACAATGGACACAGTTATTATTACAGCGCTCGGTTAATTCCAGATCCAGCCAGCCTAAAACAGGTTTGAGGCTTTTCTGAAATACTGGCTTATCCCCTTTTGCTATTGAAACGTAAGATTCGCTTTTCATTTTATAGTTTTTTTCAGTAAACCAATGATCTCTTTGTCTTTGTTAAACTTCTGTACATAACAGGGCACTCCCTGCGCTATCTGTTCGACCAGAACAAGTGTTTTCTCCCACCAATCCGTAGTAACAAACGGTTTGATCAGGCAACTTAAGATCCTTTTTGTGACTTCATTTTTATCCGTTAATGGTATGAGTCGATTCTCCGGGGCTTTTTCCAGAAAAAGCAGCGCCTTTAAAGGTACGGATTTTCCTGAAACTGTCGGAACGTCTCCATGGCTCCATGTACCGTAGGCCTTGAATTTCCCGTTTACCTTGCGTACAATTATCCGGTCATCACAGAGGATATCCGCGTCATCCTTTAAAATCCCCGCCATTGTAGATTTCCCCGCTTCAGAGTGCCCGACAAAAAGTAACCCCTTGCCATTGAGATCCACCCCGCAGGCATGTAAATAGCAACCCTGTCTGTCCGCCAAAATACGGGCAATCAATATTTGATCGGTAGGAAAAAGGGTCAGTGAATGTAGCCCGCCTTTTATAAAATGTTCGTCGCGGTCATTATAGATCCTGGCATGGGTATGGTCCTGATTAAAAACTGCAACCCGGTGCAGGCTCTTATCCTCCGGGGTAGGTGAAATACCTAAATATACCCAAGAAGAATTATTTTTGTAAACTGCCCAGGGTGCTTTACGATAAACTTCTTTACCTAAATCCTTATCTTTTAATTCAGGTAAGGAAAAATGGTGCCTGATCGTAACAATATCCTCTCCGGGTTTTTCTGCACTAAAAAAATTAAACTTGGGGTGAAAAGTCTGGTCAGTAATCGGCAAGTCCGCTTCGACCTGAATGGTAATATCAGCGATTTTAAAGTAACGACGGTGATTCATCAGCCAACCCTCCTTAAATTTTTTGTTTTCTTTAGCCACCGTACAAAGATAATCTATCTTTGCCGTAAATTTCCCATGCTCTAGATAACTATAGACAGGACAAACCCGGCAATTCTGCCTTTGCTCACAAGCTCCACAGTTATCCTTATACTCTTTCGTAATTTTTATTTTTTTCCCTAATGAAGGGATAAAATTATCCCAGGCATCCTGAAAATTCCCCTTACGTAGATCATAACGCAGCTGGGGATCCTTAATAAAACAGCAAAAAGTCATTTTGCCGTAAGGGTCAACATGAAAATCTCTGCGAGAATCTACGCATGAACTAAAAAGATACTGATCCGTCTTTG
>JAQUNE010000037.1 GCA_028717765.1 Candidatus Omnitrophota bacterium
AATTATCCGTCTGCTCTAGAAGGCGCCTTAAAATTAAAAGAAATTTCCTATATTCCCGCGGAAGGTTATGCT
Organism: Candidatus Omnitrophota bacterium; assembly: GCA_028717765.1. The sequence continues at coordinate 73 of JAQUNE010000037.1, forward strand.
GCAGGAGAAATGAAGCATGGGCCAATTGCTTTGATTGACGAATATCGCGCCGTGGTCTGCATTGCCCCGGCCTCGAGAATTTACGAGAAAATGATTTCCAATATCGAGGAGATAAAAAGTAGAAAAGGAAAAATTATTGCCATTGCCACCCAAGGGGATAAAACAATCAAAGAGTTAACCTCAGAAGTCATTTATCTTCCGAAAACCAGCGAATTTTTCTCGCCTTTAATTGTGGCGCTACCGTTACAATTATTAGCTTACCATATTGCCGTTAAGCGCGGTTGTGATGTGGATCAGCCGAGGAATTTAGCCAAATCGGTTACAGTTGAATAATGTTATATATCGTTGCCACTCCAATCGGCAATCTTAAAGACATTACCTTTCGCGCCATCGAAATTTTAAAATCCGTAGATCTGATTGCCTGTGAAGACACCCGCCATACAAAAATTTTACTCGATCATTATAATATCGCTAAACCTACCACAAGTTATTTTCAGCATAATCGCCTGAGTAAGGGGGAATATTTATTAGGCCTTTTAAAAGAAGGCAAGGATGTCGCGCTAGTTTCTGATGCAGGTACGCCGGGGATACTTGATCCTGGGTTTCATATTATTAACTCGGTAATAAAAAATAATATTCCTCTCACTGTAATTCCCGGGCCAACTGCTTTTGTGGATGCTTTGGTACTGTCAGGTAAACCCGCGCACGAATTTATTTTTGGCGGATTTTTGCCGAATAGATCACAGGCACGGCGCAATCGCTTAAAAGAATTCGCCGGACTAAAATATACCTTGGTTTTTTATGAATCTTGCCACAGAATTCTCGCTACCTTAGAAGATATTTTGACGGTTTTTGGAGATAAAGAGATAGTGGTAGCAAGAGAATTAACCAAGAAATTTGAGGAAATTAGCCACAATAAGACATCCGCAATTATCGCAAAATTCAAAAAAACGCCTCCAAAAGGGGAATTTGTCGTAGTAATTTAATGTCCAATCTGAATTTTCTGCTTTAAAAATGTCCAATCTAAGCCAAATTTACTCTCTGCTTTACTAGATAAATAATACTCAAAAATAACCCTTTATAGGGCCCAATCTTGACGTTCTTTTCTTCGCTAACTTGATATTTTGCACCTATTTGTAACCGCTTTCCAATGACCCCCCAAATACCCTTGATGCTTACCTATATATAAGATAAACTTTATTCATAATTGGCTGATAAACCAACTACCCAATAAAAAATGGCACGGAAAATTACAAAAATTTTATCTTTATTACTCTGCTTCTTATTAATCTTTGAGCAGAGTGGTTTTGCTCAGATAGCTGGCCAGGTAAATGTTTCTGGTTATCTAACGCAATTACGCAATACCTTGGTGCCGGATAAATTCCGTCCTTTGCACTTAAGGTATCTTGCCTTTGATGCTACAAAAAATAACTTCCAATTACTTTTAGATAAAGGCGATAACAAAAAATTAAACGCGCAATTTCTTGAGGAATCTAGCTCTACACTTTTAAAATATTTCTTCATTGGTGTTACTTTGCCGAATAGCGCTTTCTGGGTGAATTTAAGGCCAGACTCAGAAGAAAACATTATTGATGAAAACTTAGGGCAAACCGATGTGGGAAAGATCCTCTTAGAAGCAGACCTGCAGCTAAAAAAAGACACTGCCAAATTTACCTCTCCAGAAACCCCGGAAGGGAAAGCATATTGGAACAAACTCTACAAAAAGGCCGGGGAGATCTTTGGCTCAAGCGATGTGACGATCCCTACCTTGACTCGCCCCTGGATCGTGCCAGACGAGATTATTGTCCGAGAAACGCCTTCCAGCGCATATGTTTATAAGGCTACTTTAAAAGTAATGTTGGAGCAGGATTATTTGCCAGATTCCGCGGTTTATAAGTTTGATGATGAGCGCTTAAAAGAGTTAAATGAATATTCTTCAGAGTTAATCCGCGAATTAATCATTCCGAAAATTACCAAGGAGATTAATAATTCGAAAAGATATGCCGCTTTAAGGCAAGCTTATTATTCATTAATTTTAGCGCAATGGTTTAAAGATAAGTGCAGCCAAAAAGGCAGCACGTATACCGGGTTGATCGACCAAGAAAACCTGAGCGGCCTGATTTCAAAAGAGGGCTGGTCAAAAGAAACCTACTTTAACGAATACCAGAAATCTTTTAAAGACGGCGAATACAATATCAAAGAGCCAGTGAATACTTTATTCGGCCGGGCGATTCGCAGTTATTTTTCCGGAGGGATTGCTTTTGGCGACATCGGCACAAGCATTCTTTATGTGCAGGGAAATGTGAATAACCCATTGCCTGTAAATGTGGCTTCTACCGAATACCTCGCAGGGTTACATGCGACATTGGGTAGCTCGGTTGAAGATGTAACTTTCACTATTGATCCACAATTAGCGGAGCAATTAAATCAGCCCGCCGACCAGCCAGAAAATTTACCCACAGAAAAGATAAAATGGCAGGTAGATATTGTTTTGGATAATAATTTAAATGGCAAGCGAGGGGTGGTCGCAAAAGATATTGCATTAAGCGTAGCCAATATTTTAGAAGAAAAATCCGAAGATGAGATCATTGAGATGATCCGCAAATGTACCGGCGATCCGCTTGTTTCAAAAGACTATTTTAGCGGTGAGGCCAAGATTGGCTATTTAGGAGAAGGTAATAATAAATACGTCTTTTCATTAACCTTCACTACTAAAGAAGGGGCGCAATATGAAATAGTGGTCACTGTGAAAGCAAAAAAAATAGGCATTCGGCCTTCTATTGATAATGAGATGGAGATTCTCCAAGAAAATAACGGTAAAAACGGATTGCCTCGGGTGGGGGGAAAATTTAAAACCGTTGGCGGATTAGACGCTTATTTTATGGAATATATTCCCGGTAAGAGCCTGGGCGATATTGAAGACGACGAGGATTCTTCTTTAGCAAGAAGGACAATGCATGCACGAATGGCTGCTGCAGCCGTGATAAATGTGTATGAAGCATTAAACGGGAAAGCCCCTACAGATATCCATCGCTATAATTTTATCCATAGACTGGGAACCGACGAAGCGGTGTTAATTGATTTTGACTGGACAATTGCGCAGACCTTCCCGGAAGTATTCTTAAGGACCTGCTACTATTTTTATCAGGATTCTGAACACGAATTCCTTTCCTTAGATTCTTTTATGGACGTGCTTGTGGCCCATTATGGGGCAGAGAAAACCCGGCAATTGTTGGAAGGGGTAGTTAACGCAATTAATGCCTTTCCGATATCTGGAGAAGAGCAACTTGCGCAAGAAGCTTACAATACTTGGAATGATCCAGATAGGCACTCATCTAATTATGAACCATATTCCCATTCGCGGTATATTTTTTACATCTTTGGAAAAGAAAAATTAGAGGCTCTCAAAGCAAGGGTAGCGGATTCTCTCCAGCGCCGTTTTTCCGACCTTGCGCAGTCTATTGCTGCTGAAACGCAGACTGGAGAAACGACTGAAGAAAAACAGCCGGCGCAAGGGCAAGCTGTTGTGCAATCAACCCCTCTTTTAAAGAATCCAAGCACAGAAAGAGAATCTTCTCTGCAGCCCACCGTAAAAGCGGGTAAGTATAGGAGTCCAAAACATAGTGTCGTGCATAACGCGGTAGAAGATGGCCTACCCGATGATTTACGGAATTTCCGCAGTCTAGATAAAGCAGAGCAGAAAAGGTTAAAGGATAAATATCGTGACGCAGACGGAGTAATTGTCATACCCATACGCTCTCTTTTATTAAACGCGGGATTATTGGGCCATATTGGTTTAGGGCAGTTTTATGGAGAGCCGGTTATATATATTAACGCGACTCTCTCATCGCAAGAGCGCACGCGGGTTAAGGCGCACGAATTATATGAAATAAAGAAATGGGAAGAGTTGAGGGTGTCTTTAGGGTTAACCCCGCAAGAGATGCGGCAATGGATTAAGCAAAACTCAAATAAAGAAGGCACAGGCAGAGCGCAGCAATTAGCAGGGCAATGGCATGCGCAAGCTCCGGATATTTCCGATATTTATCAGAACGAACGGGTGCGGTGGCAAGTTCAGCAAGGCAGAGTGTTGAGGATAGGCAGGAGTATATTGGAGGCAGCAAAGGCTAATGAAGCAGAATACAAAAGATTGTTTAAAGAAGATACCGGTCTCGACCTAGAAGAAATTATTGAGGTTCCTATACATTTGCGTACACAAAGTGAAGACAAGGCCATAGCCCACCTTGACAATATAGAAATATTGCTCGATCTAGCAGAGTTCCTGAATGATGATGAACTAGCCTGGGTTTTGTCGCACGAATTTAATCATGTTCAGCAGAATAACCAGTTAGCGAAAAATTATCAAAGGCAAAAAAAGGACACAGAAGAAACAGGCAGGCAGGCCGCGGTAACAAATGAACCAACTAACTCGATCTTTAAACGTTTCAGTTTTACCTTTGAAGATATGCTAAGATTTGACCCTGAATTTAGGGCGCAACAAGAAAAATGGTCACAGGATAAAGAGCATTTTTCCGACAAAATGGGTGTTTTCCTTGTGGCGCAAGCTGGTTTTGATGCTAATGCGGCAGAAGGCTCGTTTAGGAAAACCATTGTACTTAAAAGCCCTAATTTATTACCTAAGAAAAACAGGGATTCCAGAGATTCTTATGAAACGCATCCGGCTGATGATACAAGGATAGCGAATCTAAAAAGCCATGCAGAATTATTTGAATCCGCTTCATTGGAAGATATTTACGCGCAAGAAGAGGATGTGGTTTTAGCTGCGCATCCGGGAATACTCATAGGCAGGTCGATGGAGGGGGTATTAACTGGTTCTGCCGTAGGCCAGGCGTTAGACGAAGGAGTGAGAGTTACGGTTTCAGGGTCGAGAGAAAATACCGATTTAGAAATCGCATCTACAGCAACCGCGCCGCAGGATCTGACTTTTACCGTGCAAACAGACACCCAAGCCGCAACAGGAAGAAGGAATAACGCCTTGCCCAATGCGCAAAAACCAGCCGGCTCTTTAACAATCTCCGCCGGAGACATTTTGGCAGGAGATTACACTGTCACCATAGAACCAATGGCAATTCTTCCGATTAGCGCAATTACCGACCAAGCATTAGAACGAGAAGTCAGGGAAGAAATTGCCCGGATATTAATTGCCACTCCAAAAATAGAAGACCTAACCGGATTATCTAGGAATTACGCAGATTATAATTATATCTGGGGAAAATGCGAAGAGCTGTTGCGTAACTTAGAAGAGAGGGGCTTAAGCAAATATCCAAAAGCCGCAGCTCAGATTAGAAAAGCATTTGAGCAAGGTGGGAAGTACGTTGATTATTTCTTGGCGAGGGAAGAATATTATCTAAGGCGCGTGCACGCTTCCAGCCGCCTGCTGAGTTTAAGGCATCCATTGGTACAAGAATTACAGGCACGGCTAGACGCCATGGCAGAACCAGGCTTGCCTAAAGCAAAGCTATTTATTGCTATTGACGGTGAAAGGCCAGAAGCATTTTCTATAGGTAATAAAATAGTGATCAGCTTATCTTTAATTAATGCCCTTGATACCGTCGATGAATTAATTGGAGTCTTAGCCCATGAACAGGGCCACATCGAATTTAATTTTAAAGAAGGCAATTATACCCATGAGCATAATTTATGGGAAGAGATTAAACAAATCGGTGCTCGCAGACTACAAGAACATTTTCAGGATGCTACGGCAGCAGCTAAATTAGCCAAAAGCGGTTTATCTACTTACGCCCTTTTGGATGCTTTACGTAAACTCGCAGGAGATTCAGCCCAGGATATTACCCATGGCTCAGTTTCAAATCGCATTGTAGCAGGGTTAGTCCAACACCAGCAGAAAGATTTTGAAGCAGGAAGAGAAATTCGGCCAGAGGCACAAAATCTGCCCCTGCCTGCTTCCTGGAGAGCGGTGACAATTTTCCCGAGTATTGAAGAGCGCCTCTTGCAGCCAAATTTTAACCAGGATTTTCAGGATGCGGTAAATATGGCATCTGATGATCTGATCGCAGATGCGCTAAAAGAAACACTAGCATCAATACACATTAATTTCTCGTCGGAATCTTCCCAGATTAGAGAGATGTACTTACAAAAGCTGTTATTTTTGATGGACCACACTGCGCAAAAGGTAGCTGCGCAAGCAAGGCAAAATCAGTGGTCGCAAGCAGAAGAAGCGGCAATTACTTTGCTTGTTTGGATGAAGGCGAGTCCGGATAACAGGGGGAATTGGGAAAAGCTGGTACTTGATGAGAGTTTTGATACGGGATACGGAGCAAGAGTAAAGGCAAGATTAAAAGAAATGGTGCAGGTAATATTTTTAGCGCAGGACGAGAATAGCGGAGAGTTTTTAAGGACCTTCATTAACAAGAAGTATCTCGGGCAGGGTATGTCGCGATTTGAAGTGGAGCAGCTGGCTAGGCTAATGTGTTCCCTTCTACTTGAGGAGAATTTATTTCAGCAGGTTAATGGAAGCGCATTCGATATAAATAACGAAAGTTATCTCGTGGCTTTTAATCCGTATATCTTGGCATTAAGCAAAGCTTGCGAGCCTTCGCCTCTTGAACGTGAGAAATTTATTACACATAGACTGGAGATGGTGGTTTTGATTTACGCGCTTAATTTTTGGAAAACGCATCCAGAGAGGACCAAAGAGAATTTATACATCCTTTTAGGCCACCTCAGGCAAGCTAACGCAGAATACCAACGTGCCTTTGGAATTAACCCGAGAAAAATCTATATCCCAGGCGAAAACTTTTCCGGGACATTGACTTCTGATTTTCATGAGTTGGGTATTTTACCTAAGTTACGCGCTGAAATCGGGTATAGCCAAGGTGTCCCAGGGATTACTTACCAAGAAATCCTTGATCTGCTCTTGGGGCAAGAGGACCCAGTTTTAAAGCAATGGCTCGAGGTTTTGCGCGCCCGGGATACACAAGGATTTCTCAGATGCCTAAACCAAGACTTTAGATCACTTTTTAATTACCTAAATGCAGGAACCCAGGAAAGAAATGCCTTACAGCTTTTGTTGCAAGATGATCCGGCATTAGCGGACTGGGTTTATCGCGTAGTGCAACAATATTGGAATACTGCAGATTTTCCGCTCAGCAATTCTCTGAGCAGTGAGACACCCATCAATTTTATTTATAGCCTGGGAATTCAGGATGCAGTAGCAAGATCCGGCGAATTTATTACATACTTATCTGAGGAGAATAGGAAGAAATTAAGTCGGCTAATTTCAGCCCTGGAAATTATTACTGATTTACCCGCGGCTACTTTTGCCCAGCGCGTGGAAAGAACACGGGCGATCATGGAAGCTGCGCAAACCGTGGAATTCTTAGAAAGCCTACCCTGGGTGCACCTTTCCCGCTTAAACGAAGTCTTAAGGAATATTATGAGCACGGTATCCAAGTTTTCGCAGGATACGGAAGATGTTGATGCAAACCAGAGATTAATTGATCAGATGTTAAATTACTCCTCTCAGCGTATTGTTCGGGATAGGCTTGTATTTTATCTGGGCCAGGCAGCCCATTTAACACAGGCGCGCAAGCTCTATAATTTCCTCGCCAATTACTTTAAAGATGCCTATGGTATTCTTTACCATCAACGTTTAGATGAAGTGAGTAATGGTATTGTTGCAGGTGAATCTGAAGCACACAGCCTCTGGCTACTTCCGGTAAATCAGGCCTACTTTACTTTCTTAGAAAGGAATTTAAGCTTATTGTCCCTGGCTAATCCTGATGAGGCAATAGAATATTATTTTATATTAGATGGCGCGTTGCCATCAGGCGCAGATGGGGAGCGTATTCTCCGATCTTATAGCCATAGGCTCTTGAAAGATTTGCCTGAAGTAAATGTAGCTAATTTTCTCCGCCGCTATTTTGAGCGCAAGGGATGGAATGACGAACTCTTTAATTATTTTGTGCAAACCAGGATTAACACCGTAGAACAATTCCAATACTTTAATCAGGTAATGGGCGATTATCTGAGAAATCAAGCCAAGTCGGGTAGTTTTAGGCTGACAGCTTTAGTCTTGGCAGATGATATTTTTGACCAGAGTGAATTTACAAATTTAGAGGCCCGCTTGGATCTATTCCGTGCGATGTTAGAAGCCAAAGAAGGAGATGAAAATTTACAGAAAATATTAGTCGCGCCATGGTGGCGTGCAGCTAGTGTTTATGGAGAGCGCGTGGCTAATTATAGAATAGTATTGAAGAATGGCGAATTAGAAGTAAGCGGGGTAGGTAAGGGTAATTTTATCCCCTTTAATGAATTTATGGATGCACTTTATCATGCCTCGCCTTTTCAAAAACTGATGCTGATGAATAAACTGCTTTTAGGTGAGAAAGGTATCTTAAAGGATGAACAAGGCAGAAAGGCGTTTGCGCAAATCGTGGCAGCGCATTTGCCGCAAGAAGGCGCCTTATCAGGATTATTAGCAGAGATTTTAGATGTTTCGGTTTCCGTGCTTGACGCAGAACGTTTATTTAGCGCTTTGGCGAATCCTCTTTTAGCAATGTTCTTAATAGAGCCTGTTGCACAGCAGGCGGCAAGAAGAGAAGTATTGGGAGAAGTTTTGCAGAACAACTCGAACGTTTCCGGGTTATTTACTGGTAGGCAAGACTTAGAGCCAGCAGCGTATGCCCGGTTTTTGGAAAGATACAGTAGTAGGCCAGAGTTAACCGAAGCCTTTCGTAGAATAGAGGGATTTACTGGCGCGCTGAGTGAGCATTTAGCCGTTGCTCTCAACCTGCCAACCGCAGAAGAAGGGGGTTCTCAGTCTGGGCCGCAGCAGAAAACCCTTGAGCCAATCGATATTATTATTGCTGCCTGTCAGAGTTTAGGGCCAGTAGGAGTAAGGTTCTTGCAGGTTTTAGGGCAGTATCTACCGATAGCTCCTGAGCATCAGGCGAGATTCCGTGATGTTTATGACGCTGCAGTCGCGCAAAATAAATTTACCGCTTTTGATACTTTGCTTAAGACTGCAGAAGCTGACCCGGCAGTAAAGAGATTCGTGGAAGAAGACCTGGTTTCCATTGATGAGACATTGGGCGGAGGCTCGATTGTGACAGTATTTTCTGTCACTGTAAGAAATCGCGATAGCGCAGGTAACTTGATTGCCGGAACGCATAAAGAAATATTGAAAGTAAGGGTGCCCAATGCTGAAGGTAAAGTTGGGCAAGTTGCGGATAAGGCTTTAGAGGTGGTTAATGAATTGCAACGCAGAAGTAGTAAGCGCGACCGGCCAAAATATGAAATTGCCAAACGTATGTTGAGAGATATCCGGGAATGGGTGATCCAGGATATCCAGGATACTTCTTTTATGGAGCTGGACGCAAAATACGAACAAGCGCACCGTGATTATACTGCTTCAAATGGTATGGCAGTGCGGGTGGCTCCGGCCTTACGCCCAAATAATAAGGATGTGAAAAGAGAATCTTTTGTTCCCGGGTTAACCCTGAATAGATTATTGAAACTGAAAAACTCGGGAGCGAACTTAGCTGAGCTAAAGCAGCAGGCAGAAGAAAAAGGCAACATAACAGAGAGAGATTTCTTGGCACAGGTTATAGCTAGCGGTGCAAGCTTAGAGCATCTCTTGCAACAGGCAACCCAGGCATTAGTTGAAGATTATGCGCGGCATCATCACCAGCCGATTTTTACAAATGAGAACGGCCAGCCGGTATACCTCTTACATTCCGACCTGCATTTTGGCAACGCCATCCTGGCACCGGATTTAAACACAGTTTATCCGATCGACCGGAATTTTTATCTGCGCATGAATCAACAAGATGTGGATTTTCTTTTAACTATGGGCTCAGGAAAGCAGCAGGGTATGCAATTGTTAAATATGATGCTGGATTACTTATTACATCAGCCGGAAAATAGCACTCATGCTTATAACCAGGGGATTTTAGGTTACGCACGAAAACAATTATTACTCTTAAAGATAGGAGTAATAATTGCCAGATTAAAAGATAAAAATCCCATACTTGTATTGACTAATGTATTGCAAGAACTAGAGTCTAATCAGATTAAAATTCCGCTAAAGTTACGCATTGCTTTTAAGAATTTAATTTCTATAAACTCGATGCTTCAGGAAACACAAGCAGGAAAATTCGCAGATTATTTGGAGAATACCGTTCATTTTTCCGGAACCGCTATTCTTCCTGACCTCGTGCATTCTCTTGCCGAAGGCACGCAAACTATCCCCGCGGCCTTAGCCAGGGAGAATATTGGCGGGGTAAAGGCTGCGGGAGCGCAGAATGGGCAGACAGCAAACGGCCAAACAAGTAATGGCCTCGTACGCCTGAAAGACGGCCGTTTATTATCGTTATCAGACCTTGAAGCACTACACTCGCAAGTAAGCTATCAGGACCGAGAAGCAACAGAAGTACTCAGAGAAAATGCCCTGCGGCTCTCTAATTTTGCCATCGGAATAGATATTAGTAAGGAAGGCGAAGATATGAAATATTTTCGGACGATTTTAGACACATTATGCACGCTTACGCTTAATGATCCGTATGGATGCGAGGTTGGAATTACCGCACTGAGAAATATCGCCCGTAATGTAAACGGGGCAAGCCCGTTGGCTCAACTGGCAGCCCAGGAACG
>JAQUNE010000038.1:0-5119 GCA_028717765.1 Candidatus Omnitrophota bacterium
AACAAGTCTGTACATATGTTCTGGTTTTTATTCGGCGCCTATGGATTGTATATTGCTTTTACTGAAGGTGTGGAAAAAGCGCTCGTAGCCGATATCTCTCCTGTAGAATTACGCGGCACAGCTATGGGATTGCATGCCACGCTAGTCGGGATTGGTTTATTGCCTGCATCTCTGTTTGCCGGTTTACTCTGGAAATTCTTTGGTGCCAGCGCGCCTTTTTATTTCGGCGGGGTGATGGGGGTTTTAGCAAGCATAGGTTTCTGGTTTATTCTCAAAGGCATCTAGCTTTTTTCTTTGGGTTCCATGTGTACAATCACGTCGGTAACTTCAGGAATTCCTCTCTTGATTGCCTCTTCAATTTCCTCGCTGATTTTATGCGCGTTATCGATATGCATGTCAGGATTTACCTGGACATGCAGGTCAAGATAGATATCATCGGGCCTACCGCGCGAACGGATTTTGTGGCAGGTTCTCACACCTTTTATTCCCAGCACGATAGTAATAATTTTTTTATCATCTAATATCGCCGCAGTATCGCAAAGTACAGCTGAACTTTCCTTAACAATATCATAACCGGCATGGGCAATGAACAAAGAGATTATAATAGTGACAATTGGGTCAATAATCGGGAAACCTAGCTTGATTACTACCAAAGAAACGATTACTGAAAAAGAAGTAAAAATGTCTGCTTTTGTGTGCATGGCATCAGATATCAGGATATCGCTTTTTAAAGCCTTGCCCTTTTTTGTTTCATAGTTCATCACCCAAAAATTAATTGCCATAGTGACAATCATCACCAGGAAACTTCTTAGGTCGACTTGGGGAGCTAGCGGATGACCCAGATGTTTAATGCCTTCTTTGGCCAGATTAAAAGCCAGGAAGAATAATACCGCTGCGATGGCGAGTGAAAAAAGGGTTTCATATTTTTTGTGCCCGTAAGGATGGTCTTTATCAGTAGGTTGGCAGGCGAGGTTAATACCGATAATACCGATAATATTCGAGGTGCCGTCAGAAAGAGAATGGAACCCGTCAGCAGTCATGCTTTCGCAACTGCTGAAGAGCCCGTAAAGAATTTTAGCTATTGCAACAGCCCAATTAAATACTAAAATTAATATTAATACCTTACGGATGCGGCTATAATGATATTCTGCGCTTTTTCCCATTTATAAATGATTATATACCAGCCAAGGAATATTTCAAATAGATTATTTCTATCTGTATTGATTTGGATCTAGTTATATGATAAAATAAACGAGAAAATGAGAAATAAAATATTATTAATTATATTACTCTTAATTTGTCCGGCTTTTCGCGTTCATGCCAGTGAGCCCGTGGGAGCTAGAGATCCGCAAGCCGGCTTTGGCTATTTAGAGCCTATAACCGGCTATGACCGGATTTTAATCCTAGCCCCACATCCGGATGATGAAACAATCGCCTGCGCAGGGGTCATTCAGGAGGCGATAGCCAAGAATGCCAATATTCACGTGGTATATCTTACGAATGGCGACCATAACGAAGTTGCCTTTATCGTCTATGAAAAAAGAATTGTCTTAGGCCAAAAAGAATTTATTCGAATGGGCGAGGTGCGTAGAAAAGAGGCAGCAAAAGCGATGAAATTGTTAGGCTTAGATGAGTCTGAGCTTGTATTTTTGGGTTATCCTGATTTTGGCACCTTTACCATGTTTAAAGACTATTGGCAGGAAAATATACCATTTCAGAGTTGGCTTACCAGGATTAATAAAGTTCCTTACAAGGAAGATTTTTCCTATGGGCTGTCTTATAAACCCGGTAACGTCCTTGCAGATTTAGAGAAACTGCTCCTTAAATACCGGCCGACGAAGATTTTTGTTTCACATCCGTCAGATGTCAATTTGGACCATGAAACCTTGTATCTTTTCTTGCAAATTGCCTTAAGTAATGTGCAAAAAGATTTACACCGGCCGAAAATTTATCCATATCTGGTGCATTGTGTGGGTTGGCCATTGCCGCGCTATTATCATCCCGAATTGCCGCTTTTACCTCCGGAAAAATTTCTTGATGCCTCGATTTCTTGGGACTTATTTGGACTGACTAAAGAACAAATAGATAAAAAATATCAAGCAATTCTTTGTTACCGCAGCCAGACAGAGTCTAGTGCTTTTTATCTGCTAAGTTTTGCCAGAAAAAATGAATTATTTGGGGATTATCCGGAAATTGAATTAAAATTTCCGACAACAAATGCTGCTAAACAGATTTCGGTCCATGAAAAGTTGCTTAATGTTATTGACGGTCTAAGGGCATCTAAGATTCAGGCTAAAAAGGCGCGGGAGAAAAATTATTGCGAAATTAGCCAGGATAAAGGTAAAGTTATCTATTGCCTGGAAGACGACAATTTATTAATCCGCGTGAACAAGCCAAAGGATATCAAAAATCTGCTGCATGGTTTATTTTACGTTTTTGGGTATAGTTATAAGATTCCTTTCGCCGAAATGCCTAAAATTTCCATCATTACAAAATATGACTCATTCAGGGTTTTTGACGCAAAAAAATTAATTCATCCTCAAGGTGTAACTTTAGAATTAACTAGTGAAAAATTAGTTTTACGCATACCATTGAAAGTACTGGGTAACCCCGATTTTATATTGCTTAATGCAAAAGCATATGCAGGCATAACACCTTTTTATATTACGGGTTTTCGCAAGATAGTTATAGGAGGTGGGAATGATGGAGCTAAAACTAATAAAAATTAAAAAACCAGAAGAGATTAATTTGATCCTCGGGCAGAGCCATTTTATTAAAACCGTGGAGGATTTGTATGAGACCTTAGTGAATAATGTGCCGGGAATAAAATTTGGCTTGGCATTTACGGAGTCTTCAGGAGCCTGCAAGGTGAGGGTTGAGGGTACTGATACTGAATTACAAAGAATCGCCGAAAGTAATGCCTTAGAAATTGGCGCGGGCCACAGTTTTATTATTTTTATCAGGGACGCTTATCCGATCAATGTTTTAAACGCGATTAAGGCCATTCCAGAAGTCTGCACAATTTATTGTGCTTCTGCTAATCCGGTGGAGGTGGTGGTGGCGCAAACAGAAATCGGTAGAGGCATTTTGGGGGTAATTGATGGGCAAATGCCCAAGGGGATCGAAACTGCTGAAGATAAGCAATGGCGCTATGATTTTTTACGTAAGATAGGGTATAAACGCTAATTTTTTCTTGTAAAGTCTCATTTTTTTGCTATATTTAATAATTGTGCAACAATGGACTACAAAAAAATCAATAAAAGTATTGGCCGTTTTGCCGGCTGGTTTGGATTAATTATTTGTTCTTTGATAATTAAGCTTATTCCTCAGCGTGGTCTTTATGCTTTTGCCGAAGGGGTTGCAGCTTTAGGGTATCGTCTTGCCGTAAAACAGAGGAAAATCGCTTTAGAAAGTTTAAGCATTGCCCTCGGCGAGGAAAAATCTCGGGAAGAAATAGTAAAAATAGCCAAAGATTGTTTTAGGTTCATGGCGAAGTCGGCAATAGAAGTGATATTTTTGATCGATAAGCCCGTATTGCTGAAAAAGCGCGTGAGTTTAGTTAACCGGCAGAATCTTGATCAGGCTTTAGCCAAAGGAAAGGGAGTTATTTTGGTGAGTGCGCATTTCGGAAATTTTCCACTTCTCTTGGCGCGCCTAAGTCAGGATGGATATAAGGTTTCTGGGATCATGCGGCCGATGCGGGATTTACGCGTGGAAAAGATCTTTGTGAAGAAGCGCGAGAAATACGATGTCCGGACAATTTACAGCACCCCGCGCAATGTATGCGTAAACCAGACAATCGAGGCGTTGCGCAGGAATGAGGTGGTTTTTATACCGATAGACCAAAATTTTGGGACAGCGGGGGTTTTCGTGGATTTTTTTGGCAGAAAAGCAGCTACGGCAACTGGTCCGGTTATTTTTGCACAGCGCACAAAAGCCAGCCTGGTGCCTTGTTTTATTATCCGGCAGAAAGATGACACCCAAAAAATTGTCTTTGAGCCAGCGGTAGATTTAGAGCAAGGTAATACCCCTCATGAAACTATTGTCATGAATATTCAAAAGCTTACCAATGTCATAGAGGCTTATATCCGTAAATATCCTGCGGAATGGGGATGGGTTCATCGCAGATGGAAAACCAAGAGGGAGGTGTGAGAAATGGCTGATGAGGCGAAAGGCAACGGGAAAAGAGTTTTAGCCACCATGATTAAGGTAATTCTTGGTTTAGGATTTTTGCTATTAGGTATTTTAGCGGTTGTGAGATGGTGGAAATTGCTACTTTTGATTATTAAAGGTTGTCTGGGTTTGTTCCTGATTTTAGCGGGGATCATTACCCTGGCGATAGCAAAAGAATAGCTTCTGAAAAGTTATTTTTCAGGAATATTGTTTAGTGTCTACGATAATTTATATTTTTGTGGGCACTAATCATTTAAGAGCATTATTGACAAAACCAATATTCTGTGCTAAGCTATTTTCTAATTTAACACTAGGCCTTATAGGTTAATATTCATCTCTATGCGAGGAGGAATTACATGAAAGTAAGAAGAGCGGTAATCTATGGAATCATAGTTTCTTTTATTCTAATTAATTCCGGTTTAGCGTTCAGTCAGTCAATCCAAACTACCACCCCAGCCGCGACAGAAAAGATGGAGCCTGAAACAGAGTGGTTATGGGGCGAAGTGGTAAGTATAGATCCAGTAACCAATGATATCAAAGTTAAAACCCTTGATTATAAAAATGATACGGAAATAGAAATCGTGGTCAGTGTCGACGATAAGACTACTTATGAAAATATTAAAGCTGCCACTGAAATAAAACCCAAAGATAGCCTGAGCATTGATTATGTTATTGGCCCAGACGGTAAAAACCTTGCAAAGAACATCAGCCTGGAGAAAACCGAGATCAACGATGTGCAGTCCGGAGCAACTGAAGCGCCAGCAACAAGTACAATGGATATGGGTACAATGAGCGACACAGAAAAAATGCCGCAACAAAAAAGTAAAGTTGAAGAAAAAAAGTTGCCAGCAGTATCAATACCCGCGGAAAGTCCTAAGGTAGATTCTTCCAAATATTAATTTTATTTTTAGATAAGTAAGGCCATTTCAGCGTAGAAGGCAGGGGG
>JAQUNE010000038.1:5219-10591 GCA_028717765.1 Candidatus Omnitrophota bacterium
GGCAATTAACGCCAGTTTTAATTATACCATGCACCGTCTGGGTTATCCTCGACAATCCGGACAGGCCATTCGTAGGGCAGTAGGCTGGGGGGATAAGAATCTACTTAAGCCTTTCCTTCTTCCTAAAGATTGTAATAGAGGTTTACTGGTATATCGGCGCCACCATAAGAAAACCTTACTCAAAGATTCTAAGCTCTATCCCGGAGTAAGAAGGCTATTAATTTATTTGAAATCTAAAGGGTATTTTTTGGCAATCGCAAGCAACCGGCCGTTATTTTTTTCCCGGATATTGATTAAGCATCACGGGTTAGAAGGGTATTTTTCTAGTATTGTTTGCTCGGATACCTTGAAACAAGGAAAGCCTCATCCGCAGATTCTACAGCGAATTATAGAAGGATTATCTTTTAGTAGAAAGCAGGCGGTATTCGTAGGGGACATGCTTATTGATGCACAGGCCGGTAGGCGAGCTAAGGTTAAGACAATTATTGTTTTAAGCGGTTCAGGAGTTAGGTCGCAAATCCAAAAAGAAAAGCCGTTTATGTTCATTAAGAAGATAACTTCCCTTTTGAGGATCCTGTAGGTTATTTGCGCCTTCTTAGGTATTTAAGACCCTTGACCGGCTTAGGTTTATATTGTACAATTAATCAATTCATAAGCCCTTACAGGCTGAAAAATGGGTAAAAAATAAGGAAATGAGAAAAGTATTACTTATTTGCGGTTTTTTCTGCTTGGCCTTTAGTATAATAGGTTGCGCATTGATATCTCCTCGTTCCCAAACAAGTGAGGCGGGCTTGGGCATTATTGCTTTACCTCCTTATTCCGGGGCGAAAGTTAAGGTTGTAGTAGCTGATTTTGACCTGAAGGCAGCAAAAGCCTCAGCTGAAGCAGGAGCGGGCTTAAGAGAAATGCTGGCAAGCGCTTTAAGTAATAGTAATCGGTTTTTAGTCATCGACCGTCAGAAGACGGGTACAACAATGAATAAAGTTTCGGATATTATTATTGCTACATCAGTAACGGAGTTTGAGCCACAATCTTCCGGAGGGAGTGCGGGAATCGGTAGCGGCGGCGGAGCTGCCAGCGGTACCTTGGGAGGATTGCTAGGCGTGTCAGTGAATAAAGCGCATCTTGCCTTAGATGTCCGTATTATTGACGCTGCAACTTCGCAAATCTTCGCAGCAACGCGGGTTCAGGGTCAGGCAGCAGATAGCGTTAGCGGTTCTAGCGCGGCAGGAAGCTTAGGTTTAGGCGACGGGCTTACTGCTTATACCAATACACCAATGGAGAAAGCTATCCGTGTCTGTATTGCGGAAGCAGTGCGTTTTATCAGCTTAGGTACACCGGGGAAATATTATAGATACTAATTTAACGGAGGGGTTATGGGAAAGAGAAAACGTAGAGGAAAACTTAATTGGCGTTCAAAAAAGGCAAATAAAGGCCGTAAACCTAATTTAGGATAAAATCTTTTTATGCAGAACAGGCTTTCAAGTATTTCTGATTGTAGGGTTTTTTTCGATTTTGACAACACCCTTACTTTTTTTGATGTCTTGGATGATATTGTCAAGCGCTTCTCAATAAATAAAGAATGGGTTAGTTTCGAGCGGGCTTGGAAGAGAGGAAAAATCGGCTCCCGGGCTTGCCTAGAGGGGCAATTGCGTTGCGTAAGAGTGAAAAAAAAGGATTTATTACGCTATCTTTCCCGGATTAAGATCGACCCGCATTTTCATAAGTTTTTCGCGATGTTAAAGCGGGAAGGTTTAAGCCCCGTGATACTAAGCGACAGTTTCAATTTTGTCATCGAGGCAATTTTGAAAAATAACGGTATCCAAGGGGTAAAGGTATATGCCAATGGTCTGAAGTTCTATAAAGACAGGCTGGTACCATTTTTCCCTCATAATAATGCGCGTTGCCCGCGTTGCGCGCACTGTAAAAAGAAAAACTTGCTAAAAAAAGAAGTTAAGGATAAAATAATCATGTATGTCGGGGACGGGCTTTCGGATATCTGTCCTGCGGAGTGTTCTGATATCGTTTTTGCCAAAGGCAGGCTATTAAAGCATTTCAGGAAGAAAAAACGCCTTTGCGTAGCTTTTAATACCATAGAGGACATTCATAACTATTTCCGGGGGTTAGAAAAATGAGCCAAAAAGAAAGAACTGAAAAAGAAAAGAAAAACGGGCGCCTCAAAGAAGACCCGCTTTTAAAATTAGAAGCCAAGTATTGCTCTTGGGGAGATACTGTTCATTACGCAGAAAAATTGAACATCTTTAACCGTTCCGAAGGAATTTACCTTTATGACAGGGAAGATACGCAGTTCCTGGATCTGCAGATGTGGTATTCCGCGGCTAATTTTGGCTATCGCAATACCCGGCTAAACGAGGCCTTGAAAAAACAGATCGATACCTTGCCCCAGCTTGCCTGTCAATATCTGCATGAAGAGAAAATTAAACTGGCAACAAAACTTTCCCAGCGTATGGAGATGACTTTCGAAGCAGAAGGCAGAGTACACTTTAATGTCGGTGGTTCTGCGGCGATTGAAGATTCCCTGAAAGTCGTACGCAATCATACCGGAAAAAATTTGGTTTTTGCTTTTATGGGTGGCTATCACGGCCGCACCCTGGGAGCCTCAGCAATTACTTCTAGTTATCGCTATCGCGAGAAGTTCGGCCATTTTGCGGATCGCGCGATGTTCGTACCTTATCCTTATTGTTTCAGATGCCCATATGATAAGAAAAAGGGTTTTTGCGATTTATATTGCCTGCAACAATTTGAAAGGCTTTTTGAAAGCGAATACTATTCTGTAGTGAACAAGAAAACAAAAAATTGCGAATTTGGAGCCTTTTATATTGAATCGGTACAAGGAACCGGCGGTTATATTGTCCCTCCCGCGGAATATTTTTCCGGATTAAAAGAAGTCCTCGATCGCTATAATATACTCGTGGTTGATGATGAAGTTCAGATGGGGTTTTTCCGCACAGGCAAGTTATGGGGAATTGAACATTTTAATATTGTGCCGGATATTGTAGTTTTTGGCAAGGCATTGACTAATGGCCTGAATCCTTTATCGGGAATTTGGGCAAAGGAAAAGTTAATTTCTCCTAATGTTTTCCCTCCTGGTTCGACACACTCAACTTTTTCTTCGAATCCATTGGGTACGGCTATCGGCTTGGAAACCATGAAGCTTATTGAAGAATCTGATTTCGCCATTCAAGTTCCGAAAAAGGGCGAATATTTTGTTTCTGCTTTAAGGCAGCTGGCAAAAAAATATCCCCAGATGGGAGATGTTTCTGGTTTAGGCCTGGCAATCAGGATTGAGATCTGCGAGAAGGATGGTTTTACCCCAAATAAAGAGCTCACCGATGCGGTTACTAACATTGGCTTAAGCGGCCAACTCACCGCAGGAGGTAAGAAAAGAGGGCTGGTTTTGGACGTAGGCGGGTACTACAAGAATGTCTTTACCCTGGCACCTTCGCTCTACATTACAGAAGAAGAGATAGACCTGGCGGTTATTCTTTTTGAAGAAGCTTTGAAAAAAGGTATCGCGCTTACCTCATAACATTGCGGAAAAAAAATTTCTCATATGCTAAGTTCTGTTGTACGGATCCTTAATTTAGACAATAGTCTTAGCGGGCAGAAAAAATTATTAGCAGAATACCATCCTCAAGTAATAGACCTCCTTGATTTAGGCAAGCAAGCTAGGCTGTGGCTGAATCCGAATACTGCTCACCGGTTTCGCAAATCACTTAATCCAGATTTAAAAAATTCTATCACCTTCCTAGGCTCAGGGGATTTTCATCATCTTTCTAGTTTTTTGATCGAGCAGTTCGAAGAACCTCTGAGTGTAGTTATTTTTGACCTACATCCTGACTGGGACACGGGGATCCCAAAATTCGGCTGCGGTTCTTGGGTAAGCAGGATTTTGGAGAAAAAAAATGTTTTAAAAGTGATTTTATTGGGGGTATCTAGTGGCGATATCTCGAGTTTCTCAATACAAACAGGTAACCTAAAAAGTTTAAAAAACAACAGGCTAGAAATTTTTCCTTATGCGCATCAGCCCAGCCGGGTATTCTTTCAGCGTGTCGCAGAGAATATTTCTCTCGCACAGAATAAGGGTTTGTTTTTTACGGATCTCTATTGGCAGGAGCTAAAAGAAACAAACTTAAAAGAATTTATAACGCAATTAATTGCTCGGCTGCCTTCAAAACAGGTCTATGTAAGTATTGATAAGGATTGTTTAACCTGCACCCATGCTTTAACTAACTGGGAGGAAGGGCACTTTGCGCTTCATGAGCTCCTGACGATTTTACAACTGGTGAAGGAAAAATTACAGATTGTCGGTTTGGATATAGTAGGAGATTACTCAGGGGGCGTATTTTCGAATGTAATGAAAAACTTTTTTTCACAGCTGGACCATCCGAAAAACTTTACGGCAAAAGATAAGACGCAGCTCCAGATTGATGCAGTAAACGAAAGAACAAATCTGGAGTTACTTAAAACTTTAGCTAACGGTTACTCCAGGTAATCAGGGTAATTCCCATAATGATAAAGATTGTCCCTATCCAGCGCCTTAAGCCAACCTTTTCTCCAAGAAATATTCTTGATCCGAGGGCAATAAAAATATAGTGCATGCTATCAGCGGAGAAGGCAAAGTTTAAGTCTGCCTTAGAAAGGACAAAGAGCCAGATACATAAAGAAAGGGTGCAGAAGATAAAACCTATCCATACCTTAGGCAGAAAAATTAGCCTAAAAATAAAAGAGATTACGTTTTTCACACTCCTTATATTTAGATCCAGGGAATTAATCGAAGTTTTTAGAAAAAGCTGATTGATTGTGTCAAAGAGGCTAGTAACTACGATTAAGGATAGAATAAAAAGTACGCTCATGTAATAATAATTTCCTTATGCTTTGTGCTCATTGAGACTATAATTACGCCTATGAGGATAAAAATTATCCCTGTCCAGTCTAAAAAAGTCATCTGTTCTCTAAGAAAGAAGATAGAGACTAACGGAACGAGGATATAGCTAAAACTGCAGATGGGAACTGCGACACTTAAATCAATTTTTGAGAGGATCGTCGACCAGACAATGAAGGTGATGAATACCGAACTTAAGCCTAGCCAGAGAAAACCAGATGCCAGCACAGATTTTAAAAAAATAAAGGCATCCGAGGGATTGGCGATCAGGAAATTGCTTTCTGCCAGGGTACTTTTTTTAAAACAATACTGGGTAAAAGTCTCTAGAAAATCTGTGGCGAGAAGAAAAAGCAGGATTTTTAAGCTGAGCCTGTTTTTAGACATTACGCCTCGCATGATTGTATAAAAAACTTGCTAAAAAAGTCAATCTATCTTAAAATAAATTTTAGAGTAAGTAAAGCTAATT
>JAQUNE010000039.1 GCA_028717765.1 Candidatus Omnitrophota bacterium
AAAAACTTCGCAATTACCACGGCATGACTCAAGGCACCTTGAACAAAGCCCTGAACATGGAACAACATTTTTTGAGCGGTTAAACGTGCGCGTGGCATCGCTTCCTCCTGGACTGCGCAAATTCATCTTTTCCTCCCTTTGTTATTGGTTATTTTTTCATCATCTTTTGCCTTTTTTTTAGGCAACATTGCACAAAAAAAAGGGCGCCCACTTAAATTTTATGCGGACGTCCTTGTCCTTTTCCCTAATTTTCCTAAATCATAACATAAAGCAAATACTTGTCAAGAAGAAACTAAAGGTCCATTTCCATGCGAAACTCGGAATAATAACCGTTTTTAATCCCGACTTTTCCCCTGCTATCATCATATTGCAAATAACGGTTAAACATCCGGCCCGCTGAAAGTGAAGCACCAATATATTTGCTCATTTGCAATTTTAACCCTAAGCCGGTATGCAGCTCTTGATAAGTTAACATCGCACTTTTAAAACCATCTCGATTCACCCGGTATTCTCCAAGAGAAACGCCGCCTTCTAAAAATCCGGAGAATTTATCAGTAAAGGCATAAGAGATAGTCGGCCGAGAAGGAACCAGGTTAAAAGTTAATTTTTCATTAGGCTTATAAATCATCCCCAGTATCGGCAAAACAGGATGAGACATTCCTGGATATATAGCGGCACCGCCGATGAGGGTTAATTTTTCATTAGGCTGATAAATCAAAAATGCCTGCGCCGGTAAACGAAAAGTTGCAGTATTCACGTTCCAGTCATCAGAATTAAAAGTTGGCTTTAACTTAACGCGAAAATAAGTTTTGTCGATATTAAAAAAAGGAAGTGTTGCCTCCACTCCAAACCCCATGCCCGTAAGCTTTGCCGGAAGAGAAACCGGCATCCCTTCTTTATCATTTAAAGCAATATATTGCGTATCCAGAGAAAGCTCGACGGGTAACTTATCAAAAGCTTTGAAGGCATAGCTTAATTCTGTTGAGTTATCGAGGATGGAAATCTTGCCGTCTTCGGTTTTAAGCGAGCGTGCCGGGCTAAGACGGGAGTAAGCATCCATGGCCAGGCCCATGACTGCCTCTTTCTCTACGGTAATTACCTCTTTTAATCTATGCCGAAATTCCGTATCCTCTGCCAGTTGCCCCACTGCTGCTTGTGGCTGGGTGGAAATATTGGCTAATTGCAGCTCCGATGGGGTACCTTCTAATTTACTTAAGGCCATTGCCATGGCGTCGTCTTTAGAAATTGATTCTGCCTGAGAAAAAGGGGGAGAAAAAGTAAAAAAAGTAACAATAATAAAAAGACAGGCAATCATTTTGAAGCAATTTTTTAGCATCTATTTGCCTCCTTTAATTTATCTCTTAAAAACATATTAGCATATTTCAAAAAAAATACAATAAAAACGATTTTACCTGTTTCTCTTGCACAATCCAATAATCTGTGCTTGGCCCAGAATATGTCCTTGCATTGCTTTTTCTAAGGCGCCCTTAGAAATACCTTCTTTTAAATTAAGCATTGTATCAAGGCCATAAATCTTAAAAAAATATCTGTGTGTGCCGGAAGGAGGGCAAGGGCTGACATAGCTATTTTTTCCGGCGGTATTCACCCCTTGTTTTCCCGGAATGCTATCTTCTTCTATTTGCGTTATCACCGGGATATCAAACACTACCCAATGCACAAATGTGCCCATCGGAGCATCTGGATCGTCAACAATCAGAGCCAAACTTTTAGCTCCTTGAGGAATATCTGCAATTTCTAAAGTGGGATTAATCCCCTCTCCATCACAACTAAATCTCTGGGCAAGATATTCATTATTAGAGAATTCAGGGCTAGTAATCTTCATTCTTCCCCCTCCCTGCGCAAAAATTATTCCACATAAAGTTAAGGATAAAAAAAGGCAGATAAAGAAAAATATTCTGCGCATCAAATTTATCCCGTTCCTTTCTCTTTTTTCATCTTTAACTGCAGATCCCTGAGCAACGCCACGATCTCTTCGAATTTATCCGGTTTACCGATATAAGTATCCGCTCCGGAATTTAAAGATTTCGCTCCCAGCCCTTCAAAACCGGAATATGAATAAACAAGCAGGGGCGTGGATTCCAGCTCGGGGATACTCTTAATCCTAGATATGACGTCTTCTCCGCTAAAATCCTTTTGCATATATTCCATAAGGATAAAATCCGGCTTGTCTTTGCTGAGAGTCACTTCTAAGGCCGCTAAATTTTCTAACACTACTACCCTGAATCTTTCCTCGTTAAGGAACCTCTTGAGCTCCTGTAAATTAGGCCTGTCTTTGATGATATCTATAAGAAAGATCACCGGGTCTTTTTTTCTATCAAGGATCTTTTTAATCTCGACTAGTAAATCATTTGTTTCAAAGGGCTTGGCAAGAAATCCATCGGCATCTATCTCTTTAAATAGACTTCCTAATTCATCGCGGGCAGTGAGTACCAAAACCGGTACCTTTGTTTTCCCGTAAGAGGTGGTTATTTTTTCATAGAGCTCAATGCCGCTCATTACCGGTAAAATCATATCGAGAATTACTAAATCCGGATGCTGGGCATTTACCGCATCTAACCCTTGCTGCCCATCGTAAGCAGCGTAAACTTCATAACCCTGCTTTTCCAAGTGTGCCTTGAGGATTCTTATTAAATCCACCTCGTCATCAACAATGAGAATCTTTTTCTTTTCTTCCATGTTGATTTTATTCTATGATATTTTTTAAACTTAGTCAATAAGAAGATTAGCGGACTTACAATAACGGCAGGTAGGACTTGCCCATCAGAAAGGTATCAATATAAAAGGCAGCTTTGCGGCCTTCGCAGATTGCCCAGACGATCAGGGATTGGCCGCGGTGCATATCCCCGCAGGAAAAAACTTTATTTACTGAAGTCATAAAATTATCTGAAGTTTTGACATTGCCTTTTTTGTCAAATTCCACGCCTAAATTACTTAATAATTCATTATGCTCCGGGTGAAGAAAACCTAAGGCTAATATTACTAGATCTGCTTCAATTTCAAATTCGCTTCCTTTAATTTCCTGCATCACTGGGCAGCCTTTTTCATCTTTCTTAAATTCGACCTGAATACAGGAAAGTTTTTTTACCCGGCTATTGGTGCCTAAAAACTTCTTGGTTAAAACCGCCCATTGACGCTGGGCACCTTCTTCGTGGCTGGTCGAAGTTTTTAAAAGCATCGGGTATATTGGCCAGGGAGATTCTTTGGTACGGCAGATTGGCGGCTGGGGCAATAATTCTATCTGCACTACACAAGAAGCACCCTGCCGGTTAGCTACACCTACGCAATCAGCCCCAGTATCCCCTCCTCCGATCACCACTACTTTTTTATTTTTCGCGTCGATTAATTCCTTTGGAGATATCTTTTCTCCATTCACTCGCTTATTAGACTGTATAAGATAATCCATGGCAAAATGAATTCCCTGAAGATTCCTACCTTCGATCTTTAAATCTCGCGGGGCCCGCGAGCCGCCTGCCAAAGATACTGCGTCAAAATCCTTGAGTAATTTAGCTGCCTGGTAATCTCTACCAACAAAACAATTAGTCTTAAATTTAATTCCTTCCTCCTGCCAAATTTTTATTCTCCGGTCCAAGATCGATTTTTCTAATTTAAAATCCGGTATTCCGAAACGTAAAATCCCTCCGACTTTTTCATCACGCTCAAAGACCGTTACCTTATGGCCTGCCTTATTTAATTGCGCGGCACAACTTAAACCAGCCGGGCCTGAACCGATGATTGCGATTTTTTTATTAGTCCGTTTTTTAGGAGGATGCGCTTTTATCCAGCCTGACTTAAATCCATGCTCGATAATGGCCAATTCATTTTCCCGGATAGTTACCGGATCATCATTAATTCCTAAGACACAGGCATATTCACAAATTGCCGGGCAGATCCTTCCAGTTACCTCCGGAAGATTGTTCGCCGCTTCAAGTAGCTCCAAAGCCTTGCGCCATTGGCCACGAAAAACTAGATCATTCCATTCCGGAATATAATTTCCGATTGGGCATCCCCAATGGCAAAAAGGTGTACCACAATCCATGCAACGCGAAGCCTGATCGCCAGAGTGCTCCTGGCTAGGCAAGATACAAACCTCGGAAAAATCTTTCTTGCGCTCGCATACCGGACGATATTTTATCGCTTGGCGCTTAACTTTTAAAAATCCCTTAATATCACCCATCTGAGACCTCTGCTAAATCTAGCTTTTTCTCTAACTTCTTGCTCTCTAAAATCCGTTTATACTCTAACGGCATGACCTTGATAAATCTTTTCCCTTCATTTTTAAAATCATCGAGTATTTTTTGGGCAATTTTGCTCTGCGTATACCTGCTATGATTTACCAATAAATTCTTAATCGTCTCGCTGTCTTGCGGAGTAATTTTTTCTAACGCCACCATATCGAGATTACATTTTTTTGCGAAGTCCCGATCATTGTCATAAATATAAGCAATGCCTCCGGACATACCTGCGGCAAAATTTCTTCCGGTTTTACCCAAAATCACCACTCTTCCGCCGGTCATATATTCACAGCCATGGTCTCCTACGCCTTCCACTACCGCATTTAACCCAGAATTCCTGATACAGAACCTTTCTCCAGCAACTCCTTTGATGTAGGCTTCTCCGTTAATTGCACCATAAAAAGTAGTATTACCGATAATGACATTCTCCTCTGCATTGTAATTAGTTTTTCTAGACGGGTAAATAATAATCTTACCTCCGGAAATTCCTTTACCAACATAATCATTACTCATCCCCTCAAGCTCAAAAGTAATTCCTTTAGCGAGAAATGCGCCGAAACTCTGGCCGGCAACCCCTTTAAATTTATAGTGTATTGTATCGTCACTAAGCCCTGATTCGCCAAAGGCTTTACAAACTTCTCCACTAAGCATTGCCCCTGTTGTACGATGAATATTTTCTATTTCTAATTCGGCCTTTACTGGCTGATTTTCTTCTAACGCAGGTTTCCCCAATGCGATTAACTTAAGATCAAGGATATTGCCAATTCCATGGTCTTGTTTGGTTGTACAATGGGTACTTATGGTTTTGGCAACCTCAGGTTTATAAAGGATCCTGGAGAAATCGATCCCCTTCGCCTTCCAGGGTAATATCTCTTGATTTAATTCCAAAAGATCGGTCCTGCCAATTGCTTCATCTATCGATCTGAGACCCAAATTCGCCAAAATTTGACGCAACTCTTGCGCGACAAAATGGAAATAATTGATTAAGTATTCCGGCCGGCCGCTGAATCTCTTCTCTAAAATTTCATCCTGGGTGGCAACGCCCACAGAACAATTGTTTAAGTGGCAGTGCCGTAGCATTACACAACCTAAAATAATTAAAACCGCGGTACAAAAACCAAATTCTTCAGCACCTAAAAGTGCGGCAATCGCAACATCTCTTCCGGTACGCATCTGGCCGTCGGTTTGCAGCCGCACCCTGCTTCTTAGATCATTTAAAACTAGAGTTTGATGCGTTTCAGATAACCCTAACTCCCAAGGTAACCCGGCGTACTTAATCGAACTTAAAGGTGAAGCCCCTGTGCCACCGTCTCCTCCGGAAATTAAAATCATATCCGCATGCCCCTTGGCGACACCTGCTGCGATTGTCCCCACTCCGATCTCCGAAACTAACTTCACACTGATGCGCGCGCGGGGATTCACATTTTTCAAATCAAAAATTAATTGTGCCAAATCTTCAATTGAATAAATATCGTGGTGCGGTGGTGGAGAGATTAAAGTTACACCCGGAGTAGTATAACGGGTGGCAGCAATCACGACACTTACTTTATGCCCTGGCAGCTGCCCGCCTTCTCCCGGTTTTGCTCCCTGGGCAATTTTAATCTGCAGTTCGTCGGCATTCACCAGGTAATTCGTAGTGACGCCAAATCTACCCGAGGCAACTTGCTTTATAGCGCTTCTCCTGGAATCGCCATTCGCCAGCGGCACAAACCGTGTGGGGTCTTCTCCCCCCTCTCCGGTATTTGATTTTCCTCCCAGCCGATTCATGGCAATGGCAATAGTCTCGTGTGTAGCGCGGCTAATTGAACCAAAACTCATTGCACCGGTAGCAAAACGTTGAAAGATTTTTTCTACCGGCTCAACTTCATCAAGCGAAATAGGCACAACAGTTTTAAATTTTAATAGGCTTCTTAAAGTTGCCGGATGCCCGGACTGGTCATTGATCAAGCGGGAAAATTCCTGGTATTTATTTGTGTCATTATTTCTCGTGGCATCCTGTAAAGCAGCAATTGTCTGCGGGTTCCAGAGATGAAATTCGCCGTCTCTACGCCACTGATAAAAACCCCCACTAGCCAAGTATGAAAGATCAAAAAAATTACTGCCAAAAGCCTCTTGGTGCCTCAAAAGAACCTCTTTTTCAATAATCCCTAAATCTAGCCCTCCGATCCGAGAAACTGTACCCGGAAAATATGCGTCAATCACTTCATTTTTTATTCCTACGGCTTCAAAGATCTGCGCTCCCCGGTAACTTTGTAACGTGGAAATTCCCATTTTAGAAATAATCTTTAAGATACCTTTATCAACTGCTTTAATGTAATTCTGCAGTGCTTTTTCTAAACCCAGGTTTACTGTTTTTTCATCTACCAAGGTTCTCACTGCTTCATAAGCCAGATAGGGATTAATGCAATCCACACCAAACCCAAACAAAAGCGCAAAATGGTGCACTTCTCTTGGTTCAGCGCTCTCTAAAATTATCCCGATCTGCGTACGCAGGGCTTTTTTCACTAAATGATGATGTACCGCAGCGCAAGCCAAGAGTGCTGGGATCGCGGCATGGCCCTTATCCACCCCACGGTCGCTTAAGACAATAAAGGTAAATCCTTCTTTAATCGCGCTCACTGAATCGCGGCAGATTTTCTTTAAAGCCTTTTCAAAACTTGCCCTTCCTGATAGAGAAAAGAGTAAAGAGATGGTTTTGGTCTTAAAACTATTTGCCTTAATCTTACGGATCTTTTCTAATTCGGCATTGGTGAGAATCGGCTGTTTTACCAAAAGCTTATGCGCATGCGCAGCAGTTTCCTCAAGAATATTTTTCTCCGGCCCTAAATATGTGTACAGACTCATTACCAACCCTTCGCGAATAAAATCAACTGCCGGATTAGTCACCTGGGCAAAAAGTTGTTTAAAATAAGTAAAAAGAAGTTGTGGCTTTTGAGAAAGCAAAGCATGCGGCGTATCATTCCCCATTGAGCCAATAGGCTCCTGGCCATTTTCCACCATTGGTTGGATGATCATCTTCAGGTCTTCCCTGGTGTAGCCAAATACTTTCAATGCCTTGAAGGCATCGATCTCTTTCTTCTCTCCTTTTACCGTGGGAAGATCATCCAACGATAGCATCTTTTCTTTAACCCAGAGCGGATAAGGTTTTTTACGGGAAATTTCTGCTTTTATTTCTTTGTCTTCAATGATCCGCTGTAACTGGGTATCAATGAAAAATATTTTTCCCGGCTCAAGCCTTCCGGAGACTAAAATATCAGCTGGAGGAATATCCAAAACTCCGACTTCCGATGCCATTACCGCAAAGTCATTTTTGGTCACGATATAGCGCGCCGGACGCAGGCCATTACGGTCAAGGCAAGCGCCGATTCTGATACCATCAGTAAAAGCAATTGCTGCCGGCCCATCCCAAGGCTCCATAAAACAGGCATGATATTTATAGAAATCTTTTAACTCTTTTGCCAGAAAAGAGCTTTCTTCCCAGGCACAAGGTATAAGCATCATCATTGCCTGCGCTAAGCTTCTTCCGGATAATACTAGAAGCTCAAAGATATTATCAATAGCCGCAGAATCGCTTCCTCCGGGAACGATCACCGGAAAAATCTTTTTTAGGTCCTTGCCAAAATCTTTGCTCTTAAGCAGCCCCTCTCTGGCGCGCATCCAATTAATATTGCCCCTTAAAGTATTAATTTCTCCGTTATGCGCCAGGAATCTAAATGGCTGCGAGAGATCCCAGGTTGGGAATGTATTCGTACTATAGCGGGAATGCACCAGGCACAAAGCACTTTCTAATTGTGCCTCTTTTAAATCCGGGAAAAAATTTTCTACCTGGCCAGGCATCAACAACCCCTTATAGGAAAATGTACGGCTGGAAAGGTTAGTAATATAAAAAAATGATTTTTGTTTTAAATTTGAAGCGCGGATGGCGTTTTCGATCTCTCTGCGGATAATGTAAAGTTTTCTTTCGAAATCAAGCTCTGCGCTAATTTTTTTTGCCTTAGTAATAAAAATTTGCTCAATTACCGGTTGGGTTTCCCGGGCAGTCTTACCTATATCTGAATCATCTACAGGGACTCTTCTCCAGCCTAAAAGAATTTGCTGATTGGATTTAATTACCTGTGAAAATATTTTTTTGCATAATTCGCGCTCTTTCTCATCAGGAGGCAGAAAAATTAAACCTGTAGCATATTCTCCTTTAGCCGGCAAGCGAAATTGAAGCTCTTTAACAGCTTGCCGGAAAAATTTGTCCGGCAACTGGATCAATAGCCCTGCCCCGTCTCCTGTTTTTGGATCCGCGCCGGTTGCCCCGCGATGCGCAAGCCTATTCAACACCTCAATACCTTGCTGAATAATTCCATGTGAACTTTCACCTTTAATATTACAAACAAAGCCCACTCCGCAGGCATCGTGTTCGAAGCGCGGGTCATAGAGCCCAAATTGTGCGAGCTTTTCTCGGTTATTCATAGCTAATTTTGTAGATCCCAACATTGATTCCCAGTTTCTTGATTTTACTACGCATGGTATTACGATTAATCCCTAAGATCTTCGCGGCTTTTAATTGATTGCCCTCTGTGCGCTTTAAAATATGCTCAAAGAGCGGCTTTTCCACCACCTCTAATACCGACTTATATAATACTCCTTGTTTCTGATGAAATAAAGAATCTTCTAATTCGATCAGGCTATCTTTTAAAGACTCTCTACCGCCACCAATATCCTTTTTTATAATTTTCACGATATTTTCTTCTTTGGAAATATCCAGGTTTAGCCGGCCCTCTTTAAGCATTGCGGCAATAATCTCCTTGGCTTTCTCTTCATTATCGGCAATCACTAATGTAATCATATTTTACCACTCCCTGCCTAATCCTTAGGCAGATTAGGATAAAAAAAATTAAGAAGCTTTAATGATCCGCGCGAAATTTAGATAAATCAAGTTGGCAGTTTTTTTCAAAGCCTCTTCTTTCTTATAAGCCTCAATGAGCATTTCCTTTGCGCCGCTTAAGGAACTATCTTTAGCATAGTGATTCATCCAGGTCTCTATCATTGCTGGCGTTACTTCGACATGAAACTGTAAGCCATAGGCATTACTGCCAAATCTAAATGCCTGGTTGGCACAGATAGCTGATTCTGCCAAAAAAATACTGCCTGTCGGCCGCTCAAAGGTATCCTCGTGCCACTGAAAAGCCTCTAAATCGCAAGATAACCCCTCAAATAAAAGATCATTCTTTCCTTCGCTGGTTAGGTTGATCTCATACCAACCAATTTCTTTCTGGCCCAATTTCTTCACTTTTGCTTTACAGGCTTTTGCCAGAAGTTGAGCGCCCAGGCAAATACCTAAAATCGGTATTTCTTCTTTTATTGCTCTTTGCAAAAAATCATTTTCACTTTTCAGGAACGGATACCTCTCTTCTTCGTAAACATTCATCGGCCCGCCAAGTGAAATTACTGCCGCGATATTATCAAATTTTTCCGGCAGATCTTTTCCTAGCCACAAATCAATTGTCTTTAAAGGCCAAACAGTATTGCGGAAGAATTCCTCAATACTGCCCGGTCCTTCAATTTCAATATGCTTAAGAATTATAATTTCCTTAGGCATAATTTTTAAATATCAAAATACAAGTAGAACTCGTAAGGATGCGGTCGCATTCTTACCGGATCTATCTCTTTTTTACGCTTATACTCTAGCCAGATATCAATCACGTCTTTGGTAAATACCCCGCCCTTTAAAAGATAATCGTGATCAGCTTCCAAGGCATCTATCGCTCTACGTAAAGAAGAAGGAACTGTGGCGATTTTGCTCATTTCCTCTTCGCTTAAATCGAAAAGATCAACATCTACCGGCTTTCCGGGATCAATTTTATTCTGTATACCGTCAAGCCCAGCCATAAGCATGGCGCTAAAGGCAATATAGCCATTACACGCGGGATCCGGCGGACGAAATTCAATTCTTTTTGATTTCGGGCTATCGGAATACATAGGAATTCTTACTGCCGCAGAACGATTACGCGCAGAATATACTAAGTTAACTGGTGCCTCATAGCCTGGAACTAATCTCTTGTAAGAGTTAGTTGTCGGAGCGCAAAATGCCATTAAGCTATTGGCATGCTTTAAAAGGCCGCCAATATAATACTTGGCAGTTTGCGATAATAAGGC
>JAQUNE010000040.1 GCA_028717765.1 Candidatus Omnitrophota bacterium
GCCCCGACAACAGTCGGGGCGCTAAAATTTACAAAACGCCACTAACGTCGGTTAAGCTAACTACCCAAATTTGTCAATGCTGTTATTTTTAATTTTCACTAATTTAAACAGCCTACCCTTCTTTTAAGAGTGGGACATTAAATATAACAGATAATTCATTCTTGTCAAGTATTTTTTTTAATAGCACATAACTTATGAAACTGCATAGCCTTTTTCTTCTCCGATTAAAATGATATGGGAGAAAATTATTTCAAAGAATTAAAGTCCAAAGACCAAATAGACGATTTCTAAATAAGACCGAAACTACGATCTAATTAACCCTCTGCACGTACTATCACAGGTATTGAGATAGCAATAATTCTGATGGGCAACATCGGAGCCTTGAAGAGGATTGTACTTACACGCCTGTAATACGTTATGGAGATTAGCTCCATTTCTGGTGAGTATGAGTAGCGTTGGCCTCAGCCATTTCTTCTTTTGCAGGTTTGACATTATATCCTACCTCCTTTATGTATCGGCCTTTTTGCCCAATCTATTTGGAAATCAACGTGGTGATCTTAAAGATCGGCAAGAATAGAGAAATCACAATTCCGCCGATAATCACGCCTAAAAAGGCAATTACTAGGGGTTCGATCATGCTGGTTAACCCTGAAACCGCGGCATCAACCTGTTCATCATAAAAATCGGCGATTTTAGTGAGCATTTTTTCCAGCTGCCCGGTCTGCTCCCCTACGCTGATCATTCTCGTAACCATAGGAGGAAAAACTCCGCTTTTAGCCAGAGGTTGAGAGATCGGTTCGCCTTCACGCACTGAAGTACGGCAGTCAAAAATTGCCTGCTCAACTACTTTGTTTCCGGCAGTCTTGGAAACAATATCCAAAGCATTTAATACTGAAACACCGCTCTTGACCAAGGTAGAAAATGTACGGGAGAATTTTGCCACTGCTACTTTACGAAAAAGTGCGCCTAAAACAGGTGCCTTTAATTTCAGTCGGTCAAAATTAAAACGCCCTTTTGCTGTAGCGATATATTTTTTCAAAAGAAAACCACCAACAAATACCAACCCCGCCACAGGTAAAAAATAATGCCTTAACACATCACTGATTCCGATCAGAATACGGGTGGGTAAAGGCAGCTCTCCTCCTAGCATATCAAATATCCCTTTAAATGTAGGCACGACTTTAAGCAATAATACCGCGGTAATCAGAAACGACATTGAGACTACTACCGCAGGATAGATCAGGCTAGAAGTTACTTTTCGCGTCAGGGCAGCGGTTTTTTCCAAATAGCTTGCCAACCTATCCAGAACCTCATCCAACATACCGGAAGCTTCGCCTGCCTGGGTCATATTGATAAAAAGGTCGGAAAATACCGCGGGGTGCTTGGCCAAGGAATCAGAAAAACTCATCCCGGCTTGGATATCATTGCGCACAGCCCCCACCACTGCCTGAAGGTTCTTATTTTCAATTTGTTCGCTTAATATTGCCAACGCCTGGACCACGGGAATTCCTGCGTCTATCATCGTGGCCAGTTGGCGGGAAAAAATCACCAAGTCATCGAGTTTTATTTTTTTATCTTTGGCATCAGCGGCTCTCTTTTTTATCTGCTTCACAGAAAGAATGATCAGTTCTTTCTTATGCAAAGCTTCCGCGACCTCGGCCTCTGTGTTAACTTCCAATGTGCCGCTTACACTTTGCCCTTTTTTGTCTTTAGCAGTATATTGGTATAGGCTCATATTTTATCTGTAATTTTCAGAAAAAAATCCACTACTTTTGGGTCAAACTGGGTGCCGCTATGCTTTTTAACTTCCTCGATCGCCGCTTCTTTAGTAAGCGGGATCTTTCTGTAAGAACGCGCAGAGGTCATCGCTTCATAAGCGTCTGCCAAGTGGATAATCCGCGCCCCGAGCAAGATCTCTTCACCCTTTAAACCCTTGGGGTATCCTGAACCATCAAAATGCTCATGATGCTGTCGGATTAAGTCTATCACGCCGTGTAAAAAAGTCAACGGTTCTAAGATTTGCGCGCCGGTGATAGGATGCAACTTCATTAATTCCCATTCTTCCTTATTCAGTTCAGCCGGCTTGATCAGAATATTATCCTGAATACCGATTTTCCCTAAATCATGCAATTCGCAGGCCTCCCTGACCAACTCAATGTCTTTTGCAGAAAGATGCATTTCCTCGGCGATAAAGGTGGCGTACTTTGCCACATTTTCCGAATGGCTATGCGTGTAGTGGTCTCGGGCATCGATTGCGTGAGCCAAGGCCTTGATTGTACGCATATAAGTCGAGCGCAAATCTTCGTAAAGCCGGGTTAAATTCTTTGTGGAATCTTCTATCCTTTTCGTTAAAAGCGTATTTTGCTTTTGCAATGCGGCATTCTGTTCCTTGATGCCATTTTGCAGTTTACGATGTGCAATAGACATGTTATGCAGATCCACCCCTTTTTTCACCAGAAAGAGTAATTTTTGCTCATCGATCGGCAAAAGAATAAAATCATAAATGCCTAGTTTTGACATTTGTTTTATTATGCCGAGGTCTTCTTGCTCGATTAAGGCAATAATGATCACATCAGGATCAACCTTACGTAATTCCCTTACTGTTTCTTCAGGGTCAAAATAAGCCATATCAAATTTCATCGTCACTAAATCAAAACTCGAATTTTTAAAAGCCTCAATCCCATCCGGGCCGCTATTCAACACAGAAAGTGCAAACCCTGCCTGGCTGGATAATTTAGCGTTAAAATAAGTTGTGATTTCGGGATTATTATTAATCAGTAGAATCTTCGGATCTGCCATCTCTTAGCCTCTCCTTATGTTGTAATTATTCTTCAGTAGTGATCCTCAACGCCTCATCCAGAGAAGTTACTCCTTCTTTAACTTTCAGGAATGCGTCATCCCTAAGAGTTTTCATACCGCGCTTCTCAACCGCATATTTCTTTATTTCATCAAGGGATTTCCTGCGCATGATCAACTCCCGTATCTGATCGTCGATCATAATCACTTCAAGAATTGCCACTCTGCCATAAAACCCGGTATTATTACAATAGCTACAGCCTTCGGAAGTATAAAATTTTACCTTTTCTTTAAAGCCGATTTTTTCCAAGAAATCCGCTTTCACCTCTACGGGTTTTCTGCATTTTAAACACATTTTACGTGCCAGCCTCTGAGCGCAAAGCATAATCAGGCTGGAGGCTACTAAAAACGGCTCAACACCCATATCGATCAAACGGGTAATACTGGAAATCGCATCATTGGTATGTAATGTGGAAAGCACGACCTGCCCGGTAAGAGCTGCCTTCACAGCGATATCCGCAGTTTCCGAATCCCTGATCTCTCCAATTAAAATCACATCCGGGCTCTGCCTTAACAAAGAACGTAAACCCGAGGCAAAATCAAGCCCGATATCCGGCCGTACCTGTAACTGCGTGATCCCTTCGATCTGGTATTCCACCGGATCTTCAATGGTAATAATATTTCTTTCCGGGGTATTCAACTGATTTAATACTGAATAAAGGGTTGTAGATTTTCCTGAACCAGTTGGGCCGGTGACCAAAATCATTCCAAAAGGCTTAGCCACTGCTTCTTTAAATACCGCCTTAGGCGTATCGGAAAAACCCAACTGCTCTAATCCTATGGAAAGGTTGGATTTATCGAGTACGCGTAAAACAAATTTCTGTCCGAATGTTGTAGGCAAAGCGGAAACCCTGAAATCAACTTCTTTATTTTCAAATTTAACCTTAAACCTGCCATCCTGGGGTAAACGGCTCTCTGTAATATCTAGATTAGAAACAATCTTTACCCTTGCGAGGACCGCATTCTGATTTTTCTTAGGAAGCTTTAGTATATCATGTAGAGATCCGTCGATACGGTACCTTACCCTTAAGCAATCATCCTCCGGTTCAATATGAATATCTGAGGCCCTTTTCTTTAAAGCCTGGGTCAACATTAGTTCTACGATCTTGATGATCGGCGGCTTTTCACTTTCCTTGACTGCGCTTGATAACTCAATTTCATCTGGCTTTGCCGGCAGCTCCCCCTCTTTTTCATCCGCGGCCTCCTGCACAGAAGAACTCTCATCTAAGATCGTCTGAATATCTTTTGTCTCCTGATGATACTGGATATCAATTGTCCTTAATATTTCCGTCTCGGCACTTAATACCGTATCAATATTACAGCCGGTAAGCGTCTTTAAATCATCCAAAGCAAAAATATTCAGCGGATCAGACATTGCCACAGTCAAGGTATTTCCTATACGCGATAAAGGAATAATATTATATTGCTTGGCAATGCGTTCAGGGATCAAATTCACGATCTGCGGGTCAAATTTATATTTTGATAAATGCAGTGTCGGGATAAAAAGCTGGTTAGAAAGAAGTGAGAGTAATTCATCTTCCGAGATCATTTTCTGCTCAACCATCACTTTTCTTAATGGTACCTGTTTGATCTTTTGGATCTCGAGAGCCTTATCCAGCTGCTCTTTGGTGAGTTGTTTACTTTTAATTAATATATCGATGATATTTTCTCTGAGTGCCTGCATCTGCTTATTCGTCTGGCGCAGTTACGCGCAAAACTTCTTCCAGTGTGGTTAAACCCTTAAGGGCCATAGCAATCCCATCTTCTCTTAAAGTCTGCAGCCCCTCCTGCCGCGACTGCTGCTTGATCACATGTTCCTGCGCGCGTTCTAGAATTAAATCCCTGATCTTTGGCGTCAAGACGAGCATTTCCGCAATTCCGACTCTGCCGCTATATCCGGTATTCAAACATTGCGGACAACCGCGGCCTTTAAAAAATTCCGTCTGATTTGTCTTTAATTTCAGGTTCTCGATAATCTCTTTATTCAAGGTATACTTCTCTTTACAGTGTCCGCAGATCTTTCTTACCAATCTCTGAGCCACCACACAAATTAAGGAAGAATTAATTAAAAACGGCTCCACTCCCATATTCACCAGGCGCACCAAGGCACCCTGTGCCGTAGTAGTATGAAGTGTAGAAAGGACCAAGTGCCCGGTTAAAGCGCTCTTAATGGCAATATCTACGGTTTCAAAATCGCGGATCTCGCCGATCATGATTACATTGGGATCCTGCCTTAATATAGAACGCAAAGCGCTGGCAAAGGTCAGCCCAATTTCCGGTTTTATCGTCACTTGATTTATGCCTTCCAGCTGAAATTCTACCGGATCCTCTACGGTAACAATATTTTTTTCTGAGCTGTCCACATATTTTAAAACCGAATAAAGTGTAGTGGTTTTTCCCGCTCCCGTCGGCCCGCAAACCAAAATCATCCCATGGGGCATTAAGGATAATTTTTTGATTTTAGCGACAAACTCCGCATTAAACCCTAACTTTTCGATATCCAACATTGCCTGCGTTTTATCCAGGATACGAATCGCGGCCTTTTCACCAAAACTAGACGGTAAGATCGAAACGCGAAAATCAATCTCTCTCCTGAATAGATGCGCTTTAAACCTGCCATCCTGCGGAAGGCGATGTTCGGCAATATTCATATCTGACATAACCTTGATCCTTGAGATGATCATCGGGTGCATGCTTTTAGGAGGAGCGGCCTGTTCATGTAATATGCCGTCAATACGAAAACGGATCCTGAGTTTTTTTTCCAAAGGCTCAACCAATATATCAGAAGATTTATTCTTTACCCCTTCCTGGATGATCATATTGGTGATTTTAACTACCGGGGCATCAAAGCTTGAACGGCCCAGCTCCTGATCGCTGGGTAGAGCTTCCCTCTCTTCCTTAATTAACTCTATGGAAGATGCCGCCATTTCCCTGACTAAATCATCAATTACCCCGCCCGTGGCATCCGGATAATATAATTCTATGGTCTGCAATATATCCTTACTGGAAGAAATGATCGGGTTGATTTTATAGCCGGTAAATAATTTAACGTGGTCAATGGCAAAAATATTTAAAGGGTCTGCCATGGCGAGTGTTATAGTGTCGCCCATTTTGGATACAGGGACGATTTGATAATGGTGGGCAATTTCAACAGGAATAGTCTTTACTACTTCCGGGTCAACTTTGAAACGCTTCAGGTCAATCAAAGGGAATCCCAGCCCTTGGCTCAGTGCCGAGATCAAATCTTTATCATCGATAAAATTTAACTCTACGACAATATCGCTTAATTTGCCGCCCTTTTTCTTCTGTACCTCCAGGGCGCTATTAAGCTGCTCCTGGCTAAGCAGTTTATTCTTTACCAATATTTCTGTGAGCCGGTCTTTTAAGGAAAGCATGCTTTAGCGTGTAGCGGAAAAATGTGTAGCGCTGAATTTTATTCTTTATCCTTATAGTATTTAGCAATTGACCTTTTCACGTCGGAAGAAGTTGAGACAAAGGTCTGGACAGTACAACCGCTGATCATCTCCACATCCTCAATTGCCTGCACATTCAAAGGATTAGACATTGCCACCGTAAGGTTATTTCCGATTTTATCGATCGGGATCAAAAAATACTGCTTGGCAACGCGGCCAGGGATAATACTGATCACTTCAGGATTAATTTCGTAGTTACCGAGCGGCAGGTAGGGAAAACCGTACTGGGCAGTAAGGGCCTGGGCGATATCTTCTTCTTTGCAAAATCCCAATTCTACCAATACTTCGCCGATTAAACCGCCCTTTTCTTTTTGGGCAGTTAACCCTTTTTCCAGCTGTTGCTCATTGATAATTCCCCACTCTAAGAGCAATTCTCCTAATTGTTTATTGGTATGTCTTCTTACTGGCATAATCTTTCTGCCCCCTAAAGTAGCACGCGGTTGCTGCCTTGTTTCTTCGCCTGAATGGCCAGTTCCTTTGCCCTCACGATCAATTCCTCGGCATCTATACCATCAAGTGGATTTTCGCTGACACCTCCGCTACAGGTAATCTTTTTATTCGCATCCTGCTCTTCTCCAAAAGTAAATTCAATTTTTTTCCTGATCTCTTCGGCGATTGTTTGAGCCTGGCGCTTGTTTTTTTCCGGAAGGACAATGGCAAATTCATTATCTCCCACCCTGCCTACGCGGTCGATCTCCGTCACCGAATCCCTGATCAGCACAGCGATCTTTTTTAACGCTGCCTCAGATTGCAGGGAACCAAAGTTCTCGTGATATTTTTTAAAATTATCCAGATTAAGCAGTATATAGGCGCATGGCCGCTGATAGGTAATCGCCCTTTTGATCTCCTCCTGCAGGCGGTTATGCACAAAAGTTTCGTTATACAACCCGGTCAAGGTATCCTTAATTTCTAGTTTCTCTATCTTGTGCATCAAAAGGTCGTTCTCTACGGCGATGGCAATTTGCTTGGCAAAAACATCCAACAATTCAATATCATCTTTTCTAAAACTAAATTGCTCCTTAATATTGCCCACGCCCAAAAGCCCCATCAATCTACCACGTAAATAAATCGCTAAGGCTAGAACATTCCTTATCCTGAATTGCTCTAAGAAGACAACTTTAAGATTCTCAGATGGGGTATTTTCTCTATCAATGATTAACGGCATGCCGGTCTTGGCCAGCTTGATCAACATCGCATCCTCAAACTCAACCTCTAATTTATAAAGATGCTGCGCATTCGCTCCGTCTGCAACTTTGGTATGAAAAAATCCCTTACTCTCTTCTCTAAAAAGCAAAAATGCCAAATCTGAATTCGCAATAAAACGCGATTTCTCTACGGTAAGTTTTAAAATATCTTCTAATTTTGCGCTCTGGGTAATCAAGGAACTGATCTGTAATAAACTGGAGAGTACGAGGATACGCTTCTGAATCTCTAAATTAATCTCTGTAGTTTTTTCGCTGTAATTTTTCAGTTCATCCATATTGCCGCGGATACGCAGTGTCAACTGATTTAAGGCATCACCTAAATCACCTACCTCATCCTCGCGGACAATATCAAGTTTGCGCGTGATATCCCCGGCGGCAATCATCTTGGCTTCCGAAGAAACAGAAAGAATCCGGTCAAAAACCTGCTTGATCACAAAGAAACCCAGGATTGCCACGATAATACTGATTAAAAGGGTAATCGCGATTTCCAGCTTTAAACCCATACGCGGCAAAATATAATTCGAAACCAGATAAATTGAGACAAGTAAAGGCAGCACTGCCATAAGGTATAAAGCTAATCTTAATTTATATCTTAAGCCCCGCGAAGCGAAAGATAGCCTTTTGGATACTTGTTTTTTCATCTTCTTCCCCCGATCTAAAAATTGTTAAGGGCGCTTATTAATGATCAAATTTCGCTTACTGACTATTCTTGTAACGTTCTATTAACTCGCAACTTAGATACTATTTATAAATAATTATATTACTTATCTGATTTTATGCAATGGTTTTATTATATTCTTCGAAAAGCTCATCTTTGCTGATCCCCGGATCAATAAAATCCCAAGGGAGTAATTCATCCTTTGATTTTGCTTTTAAATAAAACTCAGGATCTATGCCAGCTTCAAAAAAAGCCTCCTGCCACTTCGCGAAAACAAAATGATTTTCCCAGCCGTCAAACCTGGCACCTTTAATAAAAGCATCTTCGATTACTTGGCTTAATCTTCTGTCTCCTCTGGCAAATACCCCTTCTAAAAAACTCATCTCAGGGTGATGGAAAGTTAATTTTATTCTTCTGTAACGGTTTTGCTTCTTTAGATGTCCCTGCTTAACCCTGATATTTTCTAAACTCTCCATTTTAAACCACTGAAAAGCAGTATGCGCCTTTGGGATCAAGGTATTAATACTTAAATTAACCTGTGCGGGAAACTTAGCAACCTTGCGCCTTAATTCAGAGGCCTGATTAGCCAGTTCAAGAATAGCATTTAAATCCTCCTCTTCTTCAAAAGGAAGCCCGATCATAAAATAAAGCTTCAGGTGCTGATAACCCGCAATAAAGCTCTGCTCAAGGACGCGAAAGAATTCTTCAAGGTCAAAATCTTTGTGCAAGATCTGACGTAATTTTTCCCGCGCAGCTTCCGGGGCAAAGGTCAATCCGGTTTTTCTAATCTGAGAAATTAAAGTTGCCAAGTCTCCTACCATTTCTTTGGGTTTTATCGAAGGCAAAGAAACGCTGATCTTTTTTTCTTTAAAATAACCGATCAAAATCTTGAGGATCTCTTCAATCTGAGGATGATCGCTCGCGGATAAGCCAACCAGAGATATTTCTTCGTAACCGGTGTTTCGGTAAAGCTGACAAGCCAAATCAGCGATCACTCCGGGATCCCTTTTTCTAAAAGGAAAATAAAGCGAACGCGCCTGGCAGAAGCGGCAGCGATTTGGGCAACCGCGCATAATTTCCAAGGTTAGGCGGTCATGCACTATTTGAATAAAGGGAACCAGCCATTCAAGCGGAAAAAATGATTGATTTAAATTTTTGATCAGGCGTTTTTTTACTTTGGGGCTAACCTCTTTAAATCTGGGCTTAAATTCTTGCAGGCGCCCTTGCGAATCATAAGCCACTGAATAAAGGGATGGCACATATACCCCCTCTATCTGAGCAAACATGATCAAGAATTCTTCTTTGGAAATTTTCCCCGACCTAAAAGCAGAATTTTCTTTACGATAAAGCTCAACTATCTCTAAAATTACCTCTTCTGCCTCTCCGATCACAAAAAGATCAAAGAATTCATGGATCGGTTCAGGATTAAGCACACAGGGGCCACCTCCTATTACCAAAGGATAGGATGCATCGCGTAAAGCAGATTTTAAGGGGATCTTGCCCAGGCTTAAGATATTTAATACATTTGTATAGCTTAACTCATACCCCAAAGAAAAACCGATGAGGTCAAATTCCCGCAAGGCTCTTTTAGACTCCAAGGAGTAGATTTCCATTTCTTTAGCGCGTAAAACAGCTTCCATATCCGCAGCGGGCGAAAAAAACCGTTCACAGCAAACCTGCGGCAGTTGATTCAGCACCCCATAGAGAATACGCATCCCCAAATTGCTCATTCCTACTTCGTAAAGATCAGGAAAACAAAGCGCAAATTTAATTTCTGCCTGGTCAAACTCTTTGCGCGAAACATTCCATTCTTCGCCAATATAACGCGCTGGTTTTAATACCTGTAATAAGTAATCATCCATTAAAATACCGACCTCTTCCTGTCAATATTTGCCAATATCCCCAATGATATAAAGGTAGTAAATACTGAGGACCCGCCATAACTCATTAACGGTAGCGGGATCCCCACCACCGGAGCGAGCCCTAAATTCATTGCTACATTGATAAAAACCTGTAGGCCCAACATCAGCGATA